>CAZXEW010000023.1:0-6892 GCA_964640215.1 uncultured Gammaproteobacteria bacterium | reverse complement strand
GCACTAATCCCTATTTCCGTGACACTTATAGCAATCTATTTCTGGGGGGTATGGGAGGATTATCTGTTTTGGACGGTCACGGTACCGCTTCTGTGGTATCCGAAAATGCCGGGTTATTCGCATTTACCTTCGAACCATCAGCTGTTGGCGCTGGTGTTGATTTTTGGTCCGGGGTTGGTCTTTGTGGTTAGCCGTTTTCGTCAACTATCGGAATTGTCAAAAATCAGTTTGGCGGTTTTCACGGCGACTTTTGTGACGGCTTTCCCGCGGTTTGAGGTGTTTAGGCTGCAGCCGGCGGTGGCTGTTTATGTGGTCTTGTTAGCTAGTTTGTTGACGAAAATGACTTTTAAATGGACTTTATCGCTAGGTTTTATTGTTGTCGGGGGATTATTAATCAGGGGTAATTTGTTTAGTTTGTCAGCTACAAACCGGTTTTTTGATCTGGAGACCAGCCGAATGGCGGAAACGATTCGGGCAAGTACTACCAGTACTGACCAGGTATATTTATTAGGGGTTAATTCGTTAAATTACGTTTTGGCAGACCGTTTGCCCCCCAAACCGTGGGTGGATAACTATGTTTGGTATTTTGAAATCCCTCAGATCCAAGAGGCGGCCATAGCTGGTTTTGAAAGGGACAGGCCGAAGCTGGTAGTCTGGCAATTACCTCAAGCTGATCAGTGGTTTGATATTGGGACCTATCAACCGTCAAAATTGGTTGATTACATCCGCAACAATTATTATAGACAGAGGGAAATTAATAGTGGAGTCGAGTTATGGCAAATAAAGGAATGAAAGTTGCATTTTTGAACATTACCCAAAATTTAGTTAACCGGGGGGCGGAGACGTTTGTGGCAGAGTTGAGTAGTCAGTTGGAGGCGGATTGTCAAGTTGAGATTATTTCCGGGCATTCCCTACCTCCAAAACGGTGGCCGCTGTTTTGGAGATTTTTTATCGATCCTCAGGGACTTTCGATATTAGGGTTTACTTTAGGGCAGGTTGGTCGGATTTGGAAGGGGAAATATGATGTGGTAGTGCCGGTGTACGGCGGTTGGCAGTCAGTGGTGGTTTGGCTAGTGACTTGGCTCTACGGAGGGAAAATGGTGGTTGCCGGTCAGTCAGGTAAAGGCTGGGATGATCGTATTAATTTGTTAACAAATCCTGATTGTTTTGTGGCCTTGTCGACTGCCATGAAAAAATGGGCCAAAAGTTTTAGTCCCTGGGTTCGAGTGGAGTACATCCCGAATGGTGTCAACTTAGCCAAATTCCACCTCGGAGGTGTAAGCATAAACACGGTGTTGGCGAGGCCAATAATATTGTGTGTCGGAGCGCTAACAGCAGAAAAAAGGATAAACCTGGCTATCCAGGCAGTGGCAAAACTGAAAAAGGGGAGTTTGCTGGTGGTGGGAGAGGGACCGTTGGCCTCTCAGCTTAGGGAGCAGGGCAACAGGTTACTGGGTAAGCGGTTTGTGTTAACTACATATGATTTTGCAAAGATGCCGCAGGTTTATCGGATGGCAGATTTATTTACGCTGCCGTCCCCGGGCTATCGATCATTTGAAATAGTGATAGTCGAAGCGTTGGCCAGTAATGTGCCGGTAGTAGTCAATGATGACCCGATCCGTCGAGAAATTGTCGGGGAGGCCGGACTTTTTGTAGAGCCGACGGATTTGGAAAAATATACCAGTGTTTTAGAGGAGGCATTAAAAATAAAGTGGCGTGATAAACCACTCAAGCAGGCCAAAAAGTTTTCCTGGAAAATAGTTGGAGAGCGTTATTTGGATTTATTTAGGGAGCTAGTCCGATGAAAGTCTCGGTGATTATTCCGGTGTTCAATGAGGAGCGGTCAATCGACGCATGTTTAAAATCGTTGTCATGGCAATCTTTTCGAGACCTTGAAATTATCGTGGTTGATGATGGGTCGACGGATCAGAGCTTGGAGATTCTCCGTAGTATGGATATTAAAAATTTGGAGGTGTTAAACCAAAATCACCTGGGACCCGGTCAAGCGCGAAATTTGGGGGCAAAAAAAGCCCAGGGAGAGGTTTTGGTATTTGTGGATGGCGATATGGAGTTTGACAGAGATTTTATCGCCAAGTTGGTCGAGCCGATTGTTAGGGGTAAGACGATCGGGACTTTTAGCCGGGATGAGTATTTGCTAAATAAATCAAATATTTGGGCCAGATTTTGGAATCTAAATCTGGGGCGAAGGGCGGATCGGATGCATCCGGATAATTATCCTGCTACTCAAGCGGTATTTCGGGCAATTCTTAGAACTAAATTTAATGAAGTTGGTGGGTTTGATACTGGAGTGGGTTACACCGATGATTGGACTATCAGTCGAAAGCTTGAGGTGCTTGCCAGCGTCGCACCAGGAGCTAAGTTTTATCATCGCAATCCTGAGAATTTAAAAGAGGTTTGGCAACAAGCCCGCTGGTTTGGTAAAAACGAGTTTTTAACCAAAAATATGGGGCGGGTGGTTTTTAATCTGGTAAGGTACTCTTTTGCTCTGTCCATACTAAAAGGGGTGCTGGGTTCAATCAGATATCAGTCTGTCAAGTTTTTGGTTTTTAAAATTGTCTACGACGGAGCAGTTTTTGTTAGTGTGTTAAGGTCGATTTTAGGCGAGCACAAAAATAAGTGATGACTAGATTATGGTTGCCGATAATTTTGCTACTGGCATTTGTTGATCGATTGATTTTGCTAAATCAATCACTGTGGTGGGATGAAGCAATCAATATTGTCGCTGCCAAAGAAAATAGTTTTGTTGATTTTGTCAGCCGCTACCCAATCGGGGATTTTCATCCACCAGGTTTTTTTGGCTTAATTTGGGTTTGGGGACGGTTGTTTGGCTTTAGTGAAATTTCGATGCGGATGCCCTCGGTTATTTTTGGGGTGTTGGCAGTTTGGTTGACCTTTTTAATTGCCGGTGAGCTGTTTGATAAAAAAATAGCCAGATGGAGTGCCTTGCTGATGGCGGTATCACCGCTACTTATTTATTACTCACAGGAAGCCAGAATGTATTCATTGGCGGTTTTGGCTGTGTTGCTGTCAAGCTATTTTTTAGTGAGTTTGCTTAAGTTGAAAAAATGGGCAGGGGCTGGATTTATCTTATCAAATGTTTTAGTGCTCTACAGCGACTATTTAGCATACCTAATATTACCGGCCCAACTATTATTTGTAGCAATATGGTATTCCCGAAAACTTAAAATAATTCTTGGCCATATGTTAGTTAGCGGATTATTTTGGTTACCCTGGCTGCCGGTATTTTTAAAGCAATTATCGACAGGTCAGGATGCCAGCCAGACTTTAGTGGGTTGGAAAGAGGTGGTCGGTGGCGCTAGCTTAAAAGAAATTGGGCTGATAATCAGTAAATCGATAATCGGAAAAATTAGCTTTAGTAACAAACTTGTCTACGGATTAATAGTTGGAACGATAGCCTGTATTCAGGCTGGGATAATTTGGGTGGGTTGGAGAGACAGACATCGAGAGAGTAACTTTCTGGTACTTTGGATCGTGGTACCGATCTTTTTGGCGTATCTAATTTCTTTTTGGATCCCCATTTTGAGTTATTTTCGGGTGATTTATGTCATGCCAGCTGTCTATATTTTGATTTCAGTCGGTTTGTCGAAGTTAAAGTCGATTTATGTTTTACCCCTTCTAACTATATTGGTAGCCAGCAGTTTGGTTTGGTTAATTATCTTTTGGGTATCTGTGCAGTATCAGCGAGAAGATTGGCGGGGAGTAGCAAGTTATTTGTCTAGTCGCTCACAGGATCAGTCAGTGGTTATGTTCGAGGATACAAATATTCCGGCGCCGATTAGATATTATGCTCATATGCAAAGTAGCCTGCCTGGTTTAGTGAAAGTCCCAGCCGGGCAGGGGGATCTAGTTGATTTAACAGCTAAGTTACAGGATGTTAAAAAGGTTTATTTGGTTGACTACTTGGTGGAAATCAACGATCCGAATCGCTTGCTTGACCGGCAGTTAAAAGCGAACGGATTTGTCAATATAGATACTACCAATTTTAATGGGGTGGGATTTGTCAGAAGTTATGATAGATAGTATGAGGCAGAGCAGATTAAGACTTAGTTTAGTAACTATGGCAATTGGGCTGCTGGTGTTGACCAGTCGAGGCTATGAAAATAAAGTGGCGTCATTTCATTTTGTCGACGAAGAGGATAATTTTGTGTTGGGTTACTACCTTCTAAAGGGTGAAACTCTATACTCTGATTTATTCTCCCATCATCAACCGTTGGCTTATATTTTAAGTGCCGGCATTCAGGGTTTGACGCAGCCAAATAGCATTTTTTTATTGGTCAAGAGACACCGAGAGATGATCATGTTGTGGGCTGCGATCTGGATGATTTGGTTGGTGATCAGATTTGGTTGGTCAGGGCTAATTGGAGTGGGGGTTTATGAATTAACCAAATACAATTTGCTGGGAAGTCTGTTTCTAGCTGAATCTATTTCGGTTTACATGCTGATTTATTTGGCGGGATTAGTAATTGAGGATCGAAAAAAGGATCTAAGAATATTAGAAGCGGTGGGATTGGGTAGCGTGGTTGCGAGCTGTTTACTGCTACTCTCCCCCGCTTGGCCGCTAATTATTGTGTCGTATGGTTTGATTGTTTGGAGACAACAGCAGCGGCGAAAGTTTCTCTCTTTTAGCCTAATGGGTGGGTTGCCAGTGTTAGGGCTGGCCAGCTTTTTTATGTCGATTCCGGACTATTTCCATAACGCTTTTTACATCAACTTTAGATACTATATCCCGATTACATCTGATGAAAGTTTCCTAGTGTTGGCCGTCAAATCACTGTTTAGTCCAATCAGCGTTTTTTTCCCCAATCAAACGATAAATCTAACTTTACTTTGTCTACGATTTGTCAGCGCAGGTTTTTTAGTCAGTTTGGTAGTACTTTGGTGGTCTCATCAGCGAAAGCTGGTAATAATGATGTTGACCTTACTAACTTTAGCCAACATTAGATATGTAGTACCTGGGAGCGAAATTTACAGCGGTTTTCACATCTTGCCCTGGTTTGGGTTATTGCTATTCTTTTGGGCAGAGGCTTTAGTTAGATCTCTGGCTAATTTTAAGCCCATTTTTAAAATTGGCCTAATAACGGTGTTAGTGGTGACTCTTGGTGTGGCCTTTGAAAACGGCTCAAAGTCGATTTTTATTGACAAAAATGTAGCTGATGAGCTTTACGTTAATTATTCGAGGCAATTTGACATTGGTGAGGCGGTTCGAATAATGAAAACGCCAGGTGAGAGGTTGTTGGTGGCGCCGGATGAGTGGCTGGTTTATTGGCAAGCTGATATTCCTCACGCCTCAAAGATGGTTAATTACTACGCCTGGATGGCCTTGGTGCCAGAGTTGCAGTCGCAGATTGATCTGTTGTTTGAGATAGGGCCACCGGATTATTTGTATACTAATATGGTCGGGACAGGATTAGAGAAATATTACCCGCGCTATGACGTGTTACAAAAAGATGGTCATAAAACTAGCCTTTTTGTTAGAAAAGGTAAGTGGGAGACTTTGAGCGTTCAACAAAGAAATAGCTTGTCATACCTTAATTTTAGTAGAATAGAGAGATGAAGGTTGGATTTGATATTTCCCAGATTGCTCACTACGGTGGGGTGGCAACTTACACCCGTGAGTTGGCCTCGCAGTTAGTCAAGCTTAAGGGTTTAGATTTGAGGTTTTTTTATTCGTCAATGCGTAAACCTTATCGAGGTGATTTGCCAAACGTCAAAGAGGTCAAAATCCCGCCAATATTGCTTGAGATATTATTTAACAGGGTACGCATACTGCCGATCGAGAAGTTTATTGGTCAGGTTGATATATTTCACAGTAGTGATTGGATGCAGCCGCCGACAAAGGGAAAAAAAATGACTACCTATCATGATGTGATACCGCTGAAATATCCGGAGTGGTCAGAGAAAAAAATTGTCGAGGTTCATCGACGACGCTTAAAAATTGTCGAACAAGAGATTGATAAAGTGATTGCAGTCTCTGAGGCAACTAAACAAGATTTGGTGGCGGTAAGTCGGATTCCGGCCGAAAAAATTGTGGTTATTTATGAAGCAGCTGGAGAACAATTTAAGCCCCCAACAGATGAAGCAGTTGAGAAATTTAAGCAAAAGCACGATTTACCGGAGAAATTTGTGTTAGCGATCGGGGGTCGGGGCAACCGGCGAAATTTGGAAAGGGTTAAGGAGGCAGTTGGAGATTATCCACTAATTGTGACCAGGCAGAACTTGGCCGATATTAGCGATATTGAAATACCGCTGCTTTATGCTAGTGCTCAGGCTTTGGTTTACCCATCTCTTTATGAGGGATTTGGCTTGCCGATTTTGGAGGCGATGGCTTGCGGGGTGCCGGTCATTACTTCGCATGTTGGTGCGATGAAGGAGGTGGCGGGTGGAGCGGCATTGTTGGTGGACCCGTTGGCGGTCGAACAAATTTCCAAAGCGGTCAGGGTAGTGTTGGATGATGTAGGGTTAAGACAGGAGAAAATTAAACTAGGTTTGAAGCGATCCAAGGATTTTAGTTGGCAGAAAACGGCCAGCCAGACACTAGCAGTTTATAAGTCATTACTATGAAAAAAATCTGGATTGATGGTTACGAGGCCAATGTGCCCGAGAGATTGGGATCAGGTCAAGTGGCCTTTGAGTTGCTAAAACATATCGAAGCGATCGATAGTGTCAATGATTATACGGTCTTTTTGCCGAGAGAGCCGCTTGATGATTTGCCGAAAGAGCGGTTAAATTGGCGATATAGAATTCTTAAACCGAGACGACTGTGGACCAAGATTGCTTTGCCGATAGCCTTAAGATTGACCAGAAACAGGCCCGATGTGTTTTTTTCACCAACTCATTATATTCCCCAATT
>CAZXEW010000022.1:0-6848 GCA_964640215.1 uncultured Gammaproteobacteria bacterium | reverse complement strand
CAACGAGCTCAAAAAACTGGCTGCCACCGCCAAAAACCTCTGGCTAGCCACCGATCCCGACCGTGAAGGCGAGGCCATTGCCTGGCACCTGTCTTATCTGCTCACAGCTAACAGCTCACCGCCAACAGCCAAAAAAGCTTCAAAAAAAAATGCAGCGGCAGTCAGCGGAAAGCGGTCAGCGGAAAGCATTAAACGCGTTGTCTTCCACGAAATCACCCAGGAAGCCATTGAGGAAGCCTTCAAACACCCCCGGGAACTCGATTTGCAACTGGTTGATGCCCAGCAAGCCCGCCGGGTGCTGGATCGGTTAGTTGGTTACAAACTTTCACCCTTGCTGTGGGAAAAAGTTAAAAAAGGACTTTCCGCCGGACGTGTCCAGTCTGTTGCCCTACGCCTGATCGTCGAGCGCGAACGCGAAATTCTGGCCTTCGTGCCTGTCGAATATTGGTCAATTGAGGCTTTATTAGAAGCTTCTGGCGGTGAGCCGTTAGCGGAAAGCGGTAAGCGGATATTCACGGCCGCGCTGATCGAGTTAAACGGCAAAAAATTAGAAATCCGAAACGCCGACCAAGCCACTCTTCACACCGAAGCTCTTAAAACAGCTGATTATAAAATCGAAAAAATCACCCAAAAAGAGGTTAAACGCAACCCCTACCCACCATTTACTACCTCGACTCTCCAGCAAACCGCCGGCAACCAGCTCGGCTTTTCGGCCAAAAAAACCATGATGCTCTCGCAGAACCTCTACGAGCAAGGCTACATTACTTATATGCGAACCGATTCAGTCAATCTGTCTGGTCAGGCTCTGGCCCAGGCCCGCTCCTATATTAAGGAACATTACCCGAAGGAATTTTTACCGCCCGCCCCGCGCCAATTCCGCTCCAAGGTCAAAAACGCCCAGGAAGCCCACGAAGCTATCCGCCCGGCCAACATCTCCATCAAGCCGGAAAATCTTGATGGCACCAACATCACCCGCGACCACAACCGTCTTTATGAACTGATTTGGAAGCGGACATTAGCCTCCCAAATGGCCGTCGCCCTCCTGCAGCAGACATCAGTCGATGTTAAAACGCTTACAGCTTACAGCATACAGCTTACAGCAGGACAAACTGCAGCGGCGGACAGCGGTCAGCGGATTGCGGATAGCTACCGCCTTCGTGCCTCCGGCTCAGTCATTAAATTCGAAGGCTGGTTAACACTTTACGGTCAAGGTAGCCAAGATGAAAATGAAAAAGACGACACCAAAGAGCAAATCCTGCCTGAACTTCACCAGGACGAGCTACTTGACCTTTTAAAGCTAGATCCGCAGCAGCATTTTACTGAAGCCTTGCCTCGCTTCACCGAGAGCTCGTTAGTCAAAAAAATGGAAGAACTCGGCATCGGCCGCCCCTCCACCTACGCTCCGATTCTGTCAACGATCCAGGATCGCTATTATGTGGAAAAATTGGAAAAAAAATTCACACCAACTGTTCTGGGCATGGCAGTCAACGACTTTCTAATGGCTCATTTCCCGGAAACTTTCGACTACGCCTTTACCGCCGAGATGGAGGAGAGCCTGGATCAAATTTCCCGGGGTGAAAAAGAGTGGAAATCACTATTGGCTCAGGTCTATTACCCGCTCGAAAAAAAGATCGCCACTGTCAAAGAAACCGCCCAGCCGGTCAAACTCGAGATCGAAACCACTGATAAAATCTGTCCCGACTGCGGCAAACCCCTGGTCGTCCGGACCGGCCGCTTCGGCAAATTCCTAGCCTGTTCAGGTTACCCGGAGTGCAAACACACCGAACAAATGGAGGCCGACAAAATTGACGCCAAATGCCCCGATGACGGAGGAGAGATCGTCCCCCGACGCACCAAAAAAGGTCGGACCTTTTACGGCTGTAAAAACTACCCCAACTGTAAATACGCCACCTGGACCAGACCCAAAACTCCAGAATCTACACCCATTGCTGAATAAATACACCTCGAAGGTGTACTAGCTTGACACATACTCTTTGTATGATACTATTGGACGCATGCCAACCAACCGCAAAACAATTTTCGCAAACGATCAAATCTACCACGTATTTAATCGGGGAGTTGAGAAAAGGACTATTTTTTTAACTAAGCGAGACTATGAGAGAGCAATTCAAACATTAACATTCTACTCTTACGCCGATCTGCAGATACGATTTTCTAAATTTCTGCAACTTCAGGAGTCATTAAAACTCGAAACAATCAGTAAAATAAAATCCAATAATCCCCAGCGGGTCGAACTTATAGCCTTTTGTCTCATGCCCAACCATTTTCACATCCTTATAAGACAAACCCAAGAAAATGGTATCTCTCGTTTTCTAGCAGACTTTACCAATAGCTATACAAAATACTTTAATATTAAAAACGATCGAGTTGGTCCGCTCATGCAAGGATTATTTAAAGCGGTCCGAATTGAAGACAACAATCAGCTCGTTCATGTCAGCAGATATATCCATTTAAACCCAACCTCTTCATTCCTGATTAAACCAGCTGAACTCGATACCTATCATTGGTCCTCCTACCCAGAATACCTCGGTCTTGTGGATGAACAAGTTTGTCAAAAAGAAGAAATACTCGGCCAGTTTGAATCGATGGATTTATACAAACAATTCGTGCTCGATCAGATCGACTACGCACGAGCCCTAGAACTTATCAAGCACTTAAGTTTTGACTAATTTTATCAAAAAAGGACACGTGCCAAGCTAATACACCTCGAATGTGTGCTTAAGTAGCTAAACCCAGAGAACGAACCGCTTTTTTGGAATTTTAGGGGCAAAGACACCATTATCTTAACACTAACTACAAAAAAATCCATTGACTAAAAATAGCTGATCCAGTAGTATCCTTGGGTAACTGCCTATAAGGACCTGCTTCGCACTTCGGTGTAAGAAATTATACCTCGTCCTTGCAGAACCTTGCATTTTGAATATCGCGCAGTTACAAAAATTTAAGGTAATATTCAAAAAGTGAAATATATATTCGTCTCAGGAGGGGTCATCTCTGGAATCGGTAAAGGCATCGCTACTGCCTCGATCGGTCTTCTCCTAAAGTCTGCTGGCTACAAAGTCGCCCCGATTAAATGTGATCCCTACTTAAACGTCGATGCCGGTACCATGAACCCCATTATCCACGGCGAAACCTTTGTGATGGACGACGGCTCTGAAACTGACCAGGACCTGGGTCATTATGAGCGATTTATGAACGAAAGTTTGAATAAAACCAACTACACCACTTCCGGTCAAGTCTATCTATCAGTCATCCAGCGTGAACGAAACCTCGAATATGATGGAGAGTGCGTCGAAGCTGTGCCCCACATCCCGGAAGAATTTATCAAGCGGATCAACGAGGCCGGCCGTAGTAAAAACGCCGATATCGTTGTTATTGAAATCGGCGGGACAGTCGGCGAACTCCAAAATGTTTTCATTTTTGAGGCCAACCGGATACTCAAACATAAAAAACCCTATGACGTTTTACACATTCATCTCAGCTACCTGCCAATCCCGCCCTCGATCGGCGAGATGAAATCCAAACCCGCCCAGATGTCGGTCCGCGATCTAAACTCCATGGGCATCCAACCCGATATCCTACTGGCTCGCTCTTCGGTGGCGGTCGATGACTCCAGGCGCAAAAAACTATCACTTTTTTGTAACCTAGACCCGGAAGATGTTTTTTCAGCCCCTGATGTTTCGTCTGTCTATCAAGTGCCGATCAATTATGCTGAACAAGGCCTGACCAAACGCATTTTAAAGAAATTAAAGCTCAAACTTGGCCAAAAAGATCTGGTTGAGTGGACCGGATTCGTTAAAAAAATCTCAAAAGCGCAGCGCGAAGTCCGGATCGGTATCATTGGCAAATATTTTACGACTGGGGACTTCACTTTGGCTGATTCATACGTTTCAGTCATCGAGGCTATCAAGCACGCCGCCTACACTCAAAATCTTCGCCCACAAATTGATTGGCTTGATTCCGCCAAAATCCTTAAAGATATTAGTCAGCTCAAGCCCTATCAGGGCCTGATTGTCCCCGGCGGCTTCGGGTCGCGCGATGTCGAGGGTAAAATTGAAGCCATCCGCTACGGCCGGGAAAATAAAATCCCATATCTGGGTCTCTGTTACGGCATGCAAATGGCCGTCATCGAGTACGCGCGCAACGTCCTCAAACTCGGTGCGGCCAACACCACTGAGGTCGACCCCGACACCAAATTTCCGGTTATCCACATCATGCCTGACCAGCAAAAAAAACTGCTTGAAAAAGATTACGGCGGCACCATGCGCCTCGGGGCTTGGGAATGTATCCTCAAACCCGGCAGTCTAGTTCGTAAGCTTTATGGCAAAGAAAAGATCTCCGAGCGCCACCGCCACCGCTACGAATTTAACAACGACTTCCTTGAAAAATTTCTGACCAACGGCCTGCGCGTCTCCGGCACCTCTCCAGACGGTAAATTGGTCGAAATCATCGAGCTCCACGACCACCCCTTCTTCATCGGCACCCAGTTTCACCCCGAACTCAAATCCCGCCCGCTGTCACCACATCCGCTTTTTATAGGCTTCATCACCGCCGCCGAAAAGTTAGAGGTTCAACCCCTACACTAGGTCGCACCTGACATAGAGGTTCAATGACATAGAAGTTCAACCCCTAAAGATTACCTGTCATTCTGGCAAGCCTGCGCGTCCAGGATCCGATCTGCTATCTTGAAAATGTCTACCCGGTTAGTTAAATTGAGTCAGCATCATGCCAGCCTTTAATATTTTAAATTTATCGGGCAGCGTCCTCTCAGACGGCGATATCCAACAAGCCCTCGACCAGGGCTTACTCGAAATCAAATCCCCCTACCCGCTCAAATTCCAGCCTTCCTCGATGGATGTCCATCTCTCCCGAAACATCCTCTCCTTTACCAGGCGACGCGTCAAAGACGCCCTTATCGATCTGAAAAAACCAGTTGACGACTACATGGATTGTGAAGTGATGGACCCCAAAAGGGGGACTGTCCTGCATCCACACGAATTTATCCTGGGCGTGACCACTGAGTGGTTTCACCTCTCCAGCCAGCTGCTGGCCAATGTTGAGGGCAAAAGTAGCCTCGGGCGTCTCGGTCTGGTCATCCACGCTACGGCCGGTTTCATTGATCCGGGCTTTCGCGGCCACGTCACTTTGGAAATCACCAATCTGACCGACTTACCGATGGTCATTTACCCTGAAATGTTGATCGGCCAAATCCGCTTTTCAATCCTCTCCTCCCAGGCCAAGCACATTTACGGCGACGCCATCCTTAAAAACAAATACAAAAACGACTATTCCAAAGACGCCAAACCAATGGCCAGCCAGTACTGGAAGAATTTTGTGAAGTGATGAATCTGTCATCCTGGTAAGCCCGCGTATCCAGGATCCAATAGATTCTGGTCGCACCGAGTTTGCCGAAGAGACATAACATGGACGTCAAAATCAAGCGCATCGATAAAAATTTGCCTCTGCCTAAATACCACACCAAAGGATCAGTTGGTTGTGATTTGCTGGCCAGACTAACTACCGAGATTCCTCCAAAAAGTTTAGCTAAAATACCGGCCAATGTTATTATCCAAACCCCACCAGGCTATATGTTTCTAATTGCATCGCGGGGTTCAACAGCCTTCAAAAAAGGCTTGATGATGGCCAATGGCGTTGGGGTCGGGGATCAAGATTTTTGGGGGCCTGATGATGAATATCAAATCCCGGTTTACAACTTCACCGACTCGACAGTCGTCGTTGAACGAGGAGAACGCATTGCTCAGGGCATTTTTCTGCCCATCGAAGTAGCACAGTGGCAGGAAGTCGAAGAGGTCACAGCACCAAACCGTGGCATGTTTGGCAGCACCGGTCATAAATAAGAATATATGCCTAAACTCGAAAAAGGTCTCTGGATTGCACTCGAAGGGGGAGACGGCTCCGGCAAAACTACTGTCCATGAAAAGCTAGCCGTTAGGCTGACATTTGATGGCTACCAGGTGACACCAACCCGTGAGCCCGGCGGCAACGATTACTCCGAAAAAATGCGTGAGTTGATCTTTGCTAAATCAATCGAGAACGACCCGCGTAGCCAACTACTCGGCTTTGTCCTGGCCCGCCGCCGCAACATCATCCAAACCGTTCTCCCTGCCTTGGCTGAGGGAAAAATCGTCCTCTCCGACCGCTCCGAAGGCAGCAGCTTTGCTTACCAGGTTTTTGAATATGGCCTGGATTTTGATAAAGTCTATGCCACTAATAATTTCGCGACCGAGGGCATCAAACCTGACCTGACTATTCTTCTCGACGTCGATATTGATATTGGCACCGAACGGGTCAAAAAAGCCAAAAACCTCGAAACCTCCAACTATTTCGACCACGACCAGCGCGAAGCCCTTGAAAAACGCCGGGCCGGCTACCTTGAGCTCGCCCGCCACTACCAAAAATACCACCTCAACCCCTGGGTAATCGTCGATGCCAACCAAAACCTCGAATCCGTCTACCAGGAAGCTTATCAACAAATTAAGCTATTCCTCAACCCCTCAAAGCATAAATCCGTAAATACCCCTGCCGGCAATTTTAAAATTAATGTATAATGCCAACCTAAGATGGCACTCGAACAACAAACGAAGCAATGGCCTAATAAAACCCTTAATGAGCTCCAGACTCACTTCAAAGATCTATATGGACGCAGAAACAACCTCTGGTTACCCGGTAGGTTGCCAAGAATAATCTTATTAACTGTCGCTGTCGGCGATTTGCAAAATGCCGTCCGTCACAATTGGGACGAGGCCGTTACCGCGACCATGTTCGCCAGAATACCTAGCCGTATCTTCGCTCTCTCCCAGGCTGTC
>CAZXEW010000021.1:0-21917 GCA_964640215.1 uncultured Gammaproteobacteria bacterium | reverse complement strand
GACTTGTGCCAGAATTCAAACAGGGCTTTGCAGAGCTCTGGCTGACCCCTTCCAGCCAGAGCCAACCTTCGGACTCTTTTGGGATTTCCAATTCAGTGACCCGACTGGGATTCGAACCCAGGACCAAGAGATTAAAAGTCTCCTGCTCTACCGCTGAGCTATCGGGCCGCGCTGAAGCGCTTAGACAAATCGTCGCAAGCTTGATAATTATACTTAAGCTTAAGGCTAAAAACCAGTCTCTTGAGAAAAATTGTCAAATCAAGGTTTTCAGCCTATAATACAAATATGGAAATTACAAATATTGAAGCGGAAGTAAATAGGCTCGCCCCATTAGGATCCAATGAGTCATCGGTTAGGGCGTTCATCCTTGAATATTTCGATCATTTAACAACACCTCACCACCTTGTAGAAACACCGTCCCTAAACAATATTCGTACTAAAAAAGACCTAGCCAGGAAAAAAGCATGGTACGTTCTCAACTGGGCATGCAAAAGACCAATGTATCATCCTCAGAAGCAAACCTGGGCTCGAGGTTGGGCTTACGAAATATTTGTACGTGATTTACTAAAAGCACGACTAAATACAACTGGACTAGACTTTGAATATGATATCTGGCTATCCTCTCCAGCTCTTGATGCGTCAGAAAACGGTAACCGAGGAGGTGATCTAGTATTAGTCAAAAGATTAGACGACAACCGCCACCAAGCACTACAGCTAATCGATGTTTCACTTACTGGATCAGGAAACCCAGATAGCGCTCGAAGGAAGGCCAAGCCCGGTGTAAATAGATTGATCGATTCTGCCACAATTTCCGTTACCACAGGTATGAATGGATTACAATTCGGACGATTACCATACGAGTTTATGGATGCAACCGTCAGAGGAGCAATTTCACAAGGGTGGTATCAGGGGTTAGTCGAACGAGAAACAGCACCTGAATTCTTAACCGACAAAATGACAGCAGTTCTAATCCGCAATTCAGACATCAGCCTAACTGGAAACGACATAATCGACGCCAAAACCGAATTGGCCACCAGACTCTACCGCCGAATACTCGCTTTTTCCCACTAAAAAAGCCCCTTGCGGGACTTCTTTAGAGAACTTGTGGTTGCATTAAGTAAATAAACTCGCGTCTATCAACCTCTTATTGCAATTAAGCATAAAGATTCAACTACAAGTGTAAGTATACTATACCACTGGCAAACCATTGTCAACCCCCTAATTTCAAAGGTAATGCTTGGCTTTTGTGGACAATTTTTGTTAAAATAACTAGCGACTAGAAACCAGTTACTAGTATCTAGCTAATGCCGCCGCGTCGAACGCGGCTGGCACGTTTGACGTGCCGCCATCGTCTAGTGGCCTAGGACACAGGGTTTTCATCCCTGGAATCGCGGGTTCGACTCCCGCTGGCGGTGCTAACCCTTAGTTGAAAGATTCGTTTTTAACTATTATAATTCTTCCATGTCTGAATTCCATCAAAGAGTGTTATTTATTAAGGGTGATTTGACTCTAATTGATGCAGATGCCATTGTTTGCCCTTCGTTACCTGATCTCGACGTATTAAAAACCGGTGTTGCCGGAGCTATATTTAGAAGAGGCGGGGAGCGAATTTTTGCTGAAGCAAGAGAGATTGCCAGAACAGCCCGAAAACTAAATTCAGAGAGCGAATATCCAGTACCCCTATGTTCTGCACATTTAACATCAGGTGGCAATTTACCTAATGCCAAACACGTTATTCACTCAGTGGCGGTTTCTTTTAGTCAAAAATATGGTTTAGGTTGTAATACCGAGACTATTTTCAGAAGCGCTTGGAATGTTGTAGATTTAGCCACCCGTCATCAGCTTAAAACTGTCGCTTTCCCAGCTTTAGGATCTGGCTTATACGAAGTTCCGGTTGATGAATCATTTAGGGCGATTGCATCGGCTACAACCAGATATCTCCAAGAGAATCCAGAAACAACTCTAGAAACCATTAAGTTAGTAGCACTAGACCCACTTGTAAAAACCCCGTCATTAATAACTGAGTTAGTTATGGATCGATTAGCTAGAAGTATGCGACCAAGTCGAGAACCAAAGACAGAGCAAACCTTCCCAATAAATATCCGAATTTCTAAAAACTAAACCCAATTAATCGATTCGAACATCTCCCCAGCTTAGGTCGGGTATAAATTTATTTTCGTTTTAAATACTCTAAGTTAGTTAGGGCTAGTGCACCAAAGATTATCCCCACATTTCGGAACAAAACATTGAAACTGTCAATATTACTAACAGTCAGAGAAATCAATATTAAGGCTGATAAAGCAGCCGAGTATAAGCCCAATTTGCCCGATAACAGCCACAGAGACAAGACTATCTCAAAAAACCCAAATACGTGCAAGAATATCTCTACAGATATAATTTGTTGGATTAAGCGCGGTACATAATGGCTGTAGCCTTGAGGATCTAGAGACATCGAGATAGCAGCGTAGACAAAAACAAATGATAATCCTAGCCTAATTAAAATTAATGGCAAGTTACCTAAAAATTTATCACCTATATTTGGATTGTCTACAGGAACTAGCGGACTACTCAGTGAGACTGATGGTAAAACTGAGCCAGCATTTGTTTTAGCCAGATAATCTGGAGCGGGATTATTTTCCACCATATTAGCTTAGTTATTGATATTCTTGTTGTCAATTTTTCTTAAATAATCCTGGACTTTTTCGAAAACAGTTTGTCCCGATGATCTTTTTGATACTCCCAGGACTCCCTTAGCCTCAGCCACGCCGTTATCAAAATCGGCGATGTATTTCCACCAGTTATTTAAATTGCCGCTGGAATTTACCCCTGTTTTTTTGGGCATATTACCAAGCCACCATTCCAAATAACCCAATTGGCTGCAACCCCAGGTATTACAGTTTTGATTGACCACGGTTTTTGTAGTAAATGGATAGTTATTCCAGCTAGCGCAGGCGTTGTTTACCGAGTTCGCATTTCCATAATCATAGCCTGAGGTCCCATTTGGTGGAAAATGAACATTTCCACAGCCCGCTACAGTAACCGGCGTTGAACCTGACACATCCATATTTACACAGCTGAAATGGTCAAAATCACTACTGCCATTACAAGCATTCCATTCACCGCGCCCCAGCGTTAACACCAGCGCGCTTTCGGTCCGATGTCCATATGAATGTAGCGCCTCTGCTACCCCCCGCTCATAACTCCACCCCATCACAAAGACTGTTTTGCCGTTACAATTCGGAATATTCTTTTTTCGGCCCTGGTAAATCCAATAGTTAGATGGGGGGTTGTAAGGCATGACATCTCCCGGTATTTTAAAGGCAAATTCATCAAATCCAAAGTAAGGCGCCCCGTATAAAAAAACCTCATCAATTGCCCCGGAAGAAACCTGGCTGCATATATTCAAATCTGACCAAAGTTGGTTATAATCCATATCATCCGGGCTATGACAAGTTGAATGATTACTCATACAGCTGTTATAAGTTGTTTCATTATAGCGGAAACCATCCATTTTACGGGGCCACTCATTCCTATTTTGAGTATCCACTACCTGATAATTGACATATCCGCCGCTTGAATTTTGAATTGATGAGATTATTTGCGGGACTAATGTTGCCGGATCCCCCCAACCCCGGTCCTGGTGCAGTTTTTTACCATTACTAAGGATCGGGTCATAATTTACCAACAATACTTTTTTGGTAATCGGATTGGCGACCGGCGCAGACGAGGACGTCGGTGATGAAGATGGTGTTGGTGTAGATGAAGAAGGCGCAGGCGATGTAGATGGTAAAGGCACGGGTGAAGAAGGAGCGCAGTTACAAAGACCGGCAATCTCGGAGTCTGATAAAGCCCTGTCCCAAAAACCCACCTCATCAAGATACCCATTTATCGGCAGATCCTCGTTTGTATTACCGTTACCAATCCGGGCTGATTCACCTGCATAAGTCGGTGCCAAATTTTGAGCGCTGTCCGTTTCTAAAACACCATTGACATAAACTTTTATCCTGGATCCATTAAATGAGGCAGCAATATGATACCACTGGTTTGTGTTTATAGTGGTCGTTCCATAAACCCGTTGTTGATCCTTAATATTCAGACTCGGCTTATAAGTTCCACTGCCAGCAGAAACATCTAAGGCATAGCCAATCCAACCTGAGGTTCCTTTCGAAAAAATAATACAGGCATTATAAGTCCCACAATTACCTTTTCGATAGATCCAACCGGCAATAGTGGCAGTTGTTCGCTCAAATACAGCCTGGTCGCCCAAATTAATTTTATTTTTATTGGCACTGATACCATCAAAGCTGGTGCCTACTCCATATTTGCCAGATACTGTCCAAGTAGCCCCGCTGACCAGACTACCGTTATGACTATTACCGCTTGAGTCAGCCACACTCGAACCTGACCCTTCATCCATTTTCCAAAAACCTACCAATCCGACGGCCGGCACGGACGGGGTAGTTGATGACCCGCTGACATAAGCTAACTGCCGTGACGAAACACAATCAATTAA
The DNA here is from genome assembly GCA_964640215.1 of uncultured Gammaproteobacteria bacterium. GTDB lineage: Bacteria > Patescibacteriota > Microgenomatia > Daviesbacterales > UBA10151 > CAZXEW01. Next base: position 17,404 of record CAZXEW010000021.1, on the reverse strand, counting down.
CCCACCGATTAGAGTGCTACAAACTTGATAACCACTAAAAGATGGCTGCGTTATTAACCCCTGATAACTCCCTCCCTCCGGCGGGACAGGAATTTTACCTGACGCAAACCAATTATCGTCTAACGGCAGGTATCCGGTGGCATCACTATAGTGCACCTCATAAGCCTTGGAAATAGCCTCAAGATCAACTTTACGCTTGACGTCATTCGCCCGGCTGACAATACCGCTATAACTGGCATAACCGACCATCGCCAAGATACCTATTATGGTAATAATTACTAACAACTCAATCAGCGTAAAGCCCAAACAAGTAGATTTTTTAAACATGAATAGCCTCTAATTTAATAGTAGATAATCCAACCAACTTTAGCAATCAGCTGGAAATGTCTTTTATCAGTTCTATAATCGGATTGTCCCGGTCGTTCGCAAAATCAATCGTCACCAAATCCAGTCGGTAGGGCCGCTCTCCCCAGTGGATTTTCTGGACGTAAAACAAGGCGGTTTTTAATAAGGCTTTCAATTTATAGAAGGTGATTGACTCGGCCGGCAGTCCAAATTCATGGCTGTAGCGGGCTTTAACCTCGACAAACACCAAAACATCTTTGTCTTGAGCGATAATATCGATTTCACCGCCTCGAACCAGGAAATTTCGCTCAAGTATCCGAAAACCGCTTCTCTTCAAAAAATTAACCGCCAAATCCTCGCCCTGTTTCCCGATTTTCTTTTTATAAGATGTGTCCGTCATCACGCCCGGATTATACTTCAGAAGTGACAAATTTACTCAAATTGAACGAGGTTCGGTGAATCTGTGATAAACCATATTGCGCTATTGCTACCTGATGCTCTCTTGTCCCATAACCTTTGTGTTTTTTAAAGCCATATTGTGGATACTTAGTATCTAACTCTGTCATTAGCCTATCTCTGTAAACTTTGGCTATAATCGAGGCCGCTGCAATCGAAACGCTTAATTGATCACCCCGGACTATAGGCTGTTGGATCCTACGATCCAGTCCATCAATCCAAAATGCATCAATTAAGATAAAATCAGGACGTGGATTTATGTCTTCAACGGATTTTTTAAAAGCCCTCTGAGCCGCTTTCCCGATTCCAACTTCATTAATCATCGGAACATCGATTACAGCAATCGAATAAGCTAATGCCAACTTTTTGATTATTATTTCAAAATATTCACGTTTCTTCGAAGTCAACAATTTAGAATCAGTAATACCTTCAGGCAAGCAGACATCAACCGGGAAAATCACCGACCCTACCACGATAGGTCCGGCAAAACAACCTCGTCCTACTTCATCGACACCACAAACCAGTTTATAACCCTGATTCCAGTATTTTTTCTCAAAATCAAGAGTCGCAGATATCACCTAAGGTTTATATCATAATAATCGGAAGTTCTCCATTACTGTCGAACAGTATTACTCTTCGAGCGAGAAGCGCAGCCGAGTCGAGAAGTTACAATGTTAGATCTGGGTAGCAAGTCGTCCGGCTAAATTACGAAGGTGATAAAGTTTGGCCCGTCTTACTCGTTTAGCTGACTTTACGACCTCAACACCAACAATCGATTTTGAATCCAGCGGCCAAATCCGCTCTACTCCGACTCCGCGGGCGCCGATCCGCCGAACAGTCATGGTTTGGTTCGCGCCGCGGCCGCGTAAAGATATCAAAATGCCTTCATAGATCTGAATCCGGGTTTTAGTTCCTTCGACCACCGTATTTTTAACTCTAACCGTATCACCGATATTTAAAACTGTTTCGCCGTGTTTAATGCTTATCATGCCTGTAATTTTACACTATTTGCCCCTCCTTAAGCAACCCTACGCTAGTCTGACACTACCGTTACCTAAAATCTCCTCAATTTCCTGCATCAAATCCATTCCTGGGTTGACCGTAAAATTCAAGTTTAGCCTTTTGACGCTGCCGTTGCTCGGAATTAGCAAAGAAATGGGAGTATCCCCCGGGAACCTCCTCAGAGTCAGGTTAATTTGCTTGAGCACGTCACTATTAGCCCCTCTCGGAATCTCCACTTCCACCATCGGTTGATTGATTAAACCAGGAACCGGGGTCTTCGGTTCTTCTCCAAAAAAGGCCCCTGACTGTATACGAACTGCTTGGGGATCGAAAATTTTCAAATCATCAACCACCAATGATAATTTATCTTCCCGGTTATCCAATCTGCCTTCGAGAATCAACACCTGTTCTTTGTGCAAAATATCTTTTTTAAGCGCAAACAGCTTCGGAAAAACCACACTCTCCAGCTCCCCGGTCCCATCAAAAAACTTCACAAAGGCCATCTCCTGACCACTTTTTTTGGTCATCACCTTCTTAACCTCTATAATCACCCCACCTAAAATCAGCTTCCGACCGACTATACCTTCAGTCAAATCACTGATTCTGCTGCTGACATAATCACCGATAATTTTCAGGTCATTAGCGTAAGGGGGCTCATGCAAATAAAAACCCAACAGATCTTTTTCATAAATTAACAGCTGCTCCAAAGACAACTCTTCAACAATAGGCAAAACAAAGACCACCTCCGTCTCAATCTCGGCATCGTTAAATAGCGAAGTCTGACCCTGCGAGGCGGCCTTCGAGGCCCGGTGGACATCCTCTAAACACTCCTCAGTTACTAACAGCTGGGCCGCTCTCGTCCCGAATGAATCGAGCGCACCGGCCTTGATTAAACTTTCCAACGATTTTTTATTGACTAGCCTGGTATCGACCCGTTGGCACAAATCTTTCAACGAGTTAAATTGTTTTTCCCATCTGGCCGCCATAATCGACTCAATGGCGCTGATGCCAACGTTTTTAATGGCTGATAAACCAAATCGGATCCCCTGCTTAAATTTCACATCCCCTTCAGTCTGCTCCAAATCCTCAATCGTAAAACCAACCTCTGAAAACCGGACATCAGGCGACAGCACCATAATCCCCATTCGCTTACACTCCTCCATCGCTGCCGCAATTTTGTCGACGTCTCCATACTCAGCTGTCATCACCGCCGCCATAAACTCAACCGTATAATTGGCTTTCATATAGGCAGTTTGATAAGAAATCATCGCATAAGAGGCCGCGTGAGCCTTATTAAAACCATAAGCGGCAAACGGCTCAATCAGTTTAAATATATCCTCAGCCTTTGTTTTTGGTAACCCATTTTCGATACAGCCTTCGATAAAGTGGTCCTTCTGTTTCGCCATCTCAGCCGGAATCTTTTTACCCATCGCCTTTCTGAACTTGTCAACCTCTTCCCAGTTATAACCTGCAATATTGATGGCTGTTAATAAAACATCGTCTTGATAAACCAACAAGCCCAACGATCTCTCTAAATCTTTCTTCATCCGCTCGTCGAAATAACTAACCCTGGAGGGATTATGCTTTCTATCAATGTATTCTGGAATAATCGCTAACGGTCCTGGCCTATAGAGGGCTACCATCGCTGAAATATCGAATATGGTCGTCGGTTTTAAGTCCATCAAATATTTAGTCATTCCAGAACCCTCCATTTGAAAAATACCCATCGTTTCACCTTTTGCTAACAGCCTAAAAGCTTTTTTATCATCCAGCGGGATGTTTTCCAGATCGATATCAATAGCCTGGTTTTTCTTGACATACTCGACCGCCCGACCCAAAATCGCCAAATTCCGAATGCCTAAAAAGTCCATCTTGACAAGCCCCACATCTTCAACAGCAAACATATCGTACTGAGTCACCACTTTTTCACCGTTGTTTTCCCGCTGCAGAGGCGCAAAGTTGACCATCGGCTCAGGCGATACCACAATTCCAGCTGCATGAACCGAGGCGTGCCGAACCGAACCCTCCACTTTCAATGCCAAATCAAGCATCTTTTTATGCGACGGATTATTTTTATAGGCTGCCGCCAGCTCTGGCACCTCTTTGATTGCATCGGACAACGGTTTATGAAAACCCTGATGCGGTGGCGGCACCAATTTTGCTACCAGATCGACCTCACCGTAAGGCACTGCCAACACCCGACCAATATCCCGAATCGCCGCCCGGCCCATCATCGTTCCAAACGTCACGATATGCGCCACTTTATCGTGTCCATACTTATCCATCACATAATGGATGATGTCATCCCGCCTATCATCAGCCATATCGGCATCAATATCCGGCAAAGACGGCCTAAACGGATTCAAAAACCGCTCAAACGGCAACATATAGGTAATCGGATTAACACTCGTCACCCCCAAGGCATACAGCACCAGCGACCCGGCAGCCGACCCCCTTGTATTAGTAATAATCCCCTGATCATGAGCCCAACGCATAAAATCCTGGACAATCAAAAAATAGGTCGGATAATTTTTCTTCTCAATCACACCCAACTCATATTCTAATCGCTGCTTGACCTCCTCATTTTCAACATCCAACCTCTCCTTAGCTCTCTCAAAAGTCAGTCCTCGCAAATGTTCCATTGGGGTTTTACCCTCAGGCGTCTGGAAAATCGGAAACTGCGCCACCCCCATTGGGATTTCCAACTCACACGCCTCAGCGATCTTGACCGACGTCTCTAAGGCCTCAGGCAACTCGGCAAAGCTAACCGCCATCTCCTCAGGTGACTTTAAATATAGATTCGGAGTCGTAACCATCCTCAAACGGTTAGTATCCTGAATTGTTTTACCTGTGGCCACACATACGAGCGCATCCTGGGCCTCAGCATCATCAGCGTCGATATAGTGGAAATCATTGGTTGCCACAATCGGAATCCCCAGCTTCGGGGACAAATCCTTGACTGCCTCCCAGGTCAAATCCTGCAACTTGGCCATCTCCTCCAAATCTTTTTTAGCTACCTCATCTGGGACTACGGCATTCAACAACTCATTATAATGATGATTCTGCAGCTCAAAATAGTAATTTCCTTCCCCGAATATCTCCAAATATGCCTGGGCGACCTTACGCCCTTCCTCCAAATCACCTTTTTCTAACCCCCTGATGAATTCGCCCGCCGGACAGGCCGACAGACAAATCAACCCTTCGTGATACTCCTTCAACAGCTCTCTATCCACCCGCGGGCGGTAATAAAATCCATCCAACTGCGAAATCGACACCAACTTCATCAAGTTCCGATACCCCTGGTAATTTTTAGCCAAAATCGTCAAATGATATGGCTCACTATCTACTCTACCCTCCTTGTCTTTATGCGAACGCGGTGCCACGTACATCTCACAGCCAATAATCGGTTTTATCCCCTCCGCCTGACAGGCCTTATAAAACTCAATCGCCCCATACATCACCCCATGATCCGTGATGGCAATCGCCTCCATCCCCAACTCCTTGGTCCGCTTGACTAGCGGTTTGATCTTTGAGAGACCATCCAGCAGCGAATATTCGGTATGAGAATGAAGGTGGACAAATTGACTCATTGTAAATGAGTCATCCTGAGCGTTCGAGTGAAGGATCTCTAGATTCTCCTAGCTTATCTGTTCAGAATGACACGCCTATTTTACCAGCTATCCTCTAGGGGGTTTCAAGTAGGGAAAATGTGTTAATTCTTATGACAACTCACCGACTTCGAAATCACCATGTGAAGCTGATGGATCGTACCAAGCTCTAAATTGCTCATCCGACCATAATAAGCGTTCCATAGGCGGCGTGGTAACTTTCCCACACAGAAACCAAGTATCGGAATCCGCTTGTAGCTTAGAGACAACCCCCGCAGTAAGCACACACTTCCTGACAATTTCCTCAGGCGATAAAAATAAACTTACAACAAAATCCGAGTCTTTACCAAAACCTAATGAAGATCCGTAGTTTATAATTCTGAATATCTGCTCCGATGGGCCTTGTACTATTTCGCACTTTTCCAACATAGATTATTTGTAGCCAGCTTTAACTATTTTTTCAATAACCAGCCGAGCAAGTTGTGGATCCGCCTTGCTGCCAGTTTTTTTCATCAAGGCTCCAATCAATACTCCAATCGCCGCTTCCCGCCCTGCCCTAAATGCATCTACTGCCCCTGATGGATTTTCATCAATCACTTCTTGAGCCAACTTTTCTAGATCCTCATCGCTGATCATATTTTGACCCTTAGATCTTAATTGCACCTCAATTTCTTTACTCCCGATCGCTGAAATGGCATTTATATTAGCATTTGCCAAATATTTAACCAGATCGATAAGAAGTTCAGGCTCATCTTTAGTTACTAAATACAGCTCCTCAAATTTTGTCATCCGCGCTGGCTCATTGAAAATAGTCGCTAGCGACTCTTTCGACAAGTTATGCTGTTTACTCAACCTACTAATCTTTCTCAAAGTCAATTCTGGCATCCCCGACTCTAAACTCTCGACTCTCGACTCTTCAATTCTCAACTCCGGCAAATCAGGCTCAGGGAAATAGCGGTAATCATTAGCATCTTCTTTCGATCGCTGGAGAAAGGTCTCATTTTTAGCCTCATTCCAACCCCGAGTTTCCTGTTGCAGCTTTTCACCTTTCTCCAAAGCTTCGATTTGACGTCTTATCTCATAGTCAACGGCCGCCACCATAAATCTAAACGAATTGATATTTTTAAGCTCCACCCGGTAATTTGGTAGCTCAGTCTGTCCGACCGGCCGGACTGAAATATTCGCTTCCAACCTCATATCTCCACGCTCCATATCAGCATTAGATACCTCTAAATCCCGAAAAATCTGCTGAAGAGCTTTAGCATAATTTCGTACCTGAATAGGGTCGGTAAAATCCGGTTCTGTCACAATCTCCACCAGAGGCACCCCTCCCCTGTTAAAATCAATTAATGAAACTCCTTCGCTTTGACTTTTGACTTTTGACTTTTGAACTCCAAATTGATGTGTCAATTTTCCGGTATCCTCCTCTTGATGAACCCGATTGATCCGAATCTTTGTCAGTTCACCCTTGGCATCCTCAACCTCTAAAAAGCCATTGATGCAAAGCGGCCAGCGGAGCTGCGAAATCTGAAAACCCTTGGCCAAATCAGGATAAAAATAGTTCTTCCTCTCAAACAGCGACCTTGGATTAATCGAGCAATTAAGTGCCAACCCAATCTGGATACACTTATTTATCGCCTCCTCATTCGCATACGGCAACGCCCCCGGCAACCCCAAACACACTGGGCAAGTGAGGGTATTCGGGGATGCTTGCCCAAAATGAGTCTCTTCGAGCCTCTTTTCCTTCGGAAAATAGTCGGCACTACACCGACAAAACATCTTGGTCTTAGTATTTAGTTCAACATGCACCTCTAGTCCAATCACCGGTTCATAGTTCATAGCCTTGGTTTCTCCTTATGCCAACCAGTCGCCTGCTCGTAAACCTCGGCCACATCCAAAATCAGATTATCCTGCATGTAAGGGCCAAGTATTTGTAGCCCGACCGGCAAACCATCGACCAATCCGCAAGGCACCGAAATCCCGGGAATCCCAGCCAGTGAGGCTGGAATTGTATAAACATCCGACAAATACATCGTCAATGGGTCACTAATCTTTTCACCAATATTCCATGCAGTCGTCGGCGACACCGGCCCGACTATCACATCGCATTTCTCAAACGCTTTTTCAAAATCCAGCTTGATTAGTGTTCGAACCTTGGCCGCCTTAATAAAATAATCGTCAAAATAGCCGCTCGACAGCGCAAACGTCCCCAACATAATCCGTCTCTTAACCTCATCACCAAACAACTCCCGCGGTCCACCATATCTAATCCCCGAATATCGTCCCTTATTCGAAGATACCTCCGACGACATGACAATGTAGTAAACAGCCACAGCATATTTAGTATTCGGCAACGATACCTCAACTACCTTAGCCCCCAAATCGACCAACTTTTGAATGGCCTGACGAATCACATGCTCTACCTTCACATCCAACCCTTTCTCAAAATATTCCTTCGGTACACCAACTCTTAGACCTTTCAGATTGCTTACCGCTAACCGCTTACTGCTTACCGCCTGAACACAGTTAGAATCCATACCATCGGATCCCTCAATCCACTCTGAAACCCGCCTGGCATCGGCCACAGTTTTGGTAATCGGTCCAATTTGGTCAAGTGAGCTGGCCATCGCGATCGAACCATAGCGCGACACCCTCCCGTAGCTTGGTTTCAACCCAACAACCCCGCACAGCGCCGCAGGCTGCCTGATCGACCCACCAGTATCAGTCCCCAGAGCAAAAACACATAAATCTGCTGCTACTGCTGCCGCTGATCCCGAAGAAGAGCCACCTGTCACTTTGGTTTTATCCCAGGGATTTTTAGTAATTTTATATGCCGAATTCTCTCCCGATGATCCCATCGCAAACTCATCCAAATTAGTCTTTCCTAATACCGAAATATTTTGCTCTTTGAGTCGGGTAATCACTGTCGCATCAAACGGAGGATTATAATTTTCCAGTATTTTCGAAGCTGCCGTGGTCACAATACCCTTGGTCGAAATAATATCTTTGATCGCCGCCGGAATCCCTTTAAGCCCCTCCTCTACTCTTAAAAAAGCCCCTAATTCAGGGTCCAGCGCTTTAATCCGCTGGCGGTAAGCCCTGTTCAGATCTTCTTCGCAAAAGTTTTTATCCTCCAAACCCTCAATAGTTTCCAATAGAGTTAACTTTGTAATATCCATAAATTCAATTAGCTGGTGGCTGTAAGCTGATAGCTGACGGCTCCCACCTCACTCATCTTCAAACACCCCTTTTGTCACAAAATACCCATCTTTCGTGTCTACTCCATTCATCAACGCCTCCTCTTGACTCAAAGAGGGCGAAACTTCTTCCCCCTGCAGCACATTGATAAGACCAGTCACATTAAAAGTCGGATCAACATCTGTTGTATCCACTGTTTCCAGTTGATCAATGTAGTCCAGAATTGCTGACAGTTGCAGCGAAAACCGCTCCTTTTCCTCCTCAGAAAGATGAAGGTCGGCTAACTGGGCGACTTTGGAAACTTTAGCTTTATCAATTTTCATGAACTAAATTATGGGCTTTAAACTTTTCCTTCCATCTCCTGGAGGGCCTTTATCCGCTGAGCAATCGGCGGATGGGTATTAAACAAGCTAGCAAACCAACCAACTGCTTGCTGCCCTTTTAGCGGATTAACAATATATAAATGGGCAGTCCCCCGATTCGCTACCTCCAACGCCTCTTTATCAATTGAAATTTTCTGGAGTGCATTTGCTAAGCCCTCCGGATAGCGAGTTAATAAGACTCCAGAAGCATCAGCCAAAAGCTCTCGTTTTCGCGAAACTGAGAGTTGAATTAAAACCGCCACAATTGGCGCTAAAATTGCTGCTACCAAAGCCAATATCATAAATATTTGATTACCTTTACCGTTATTATCCGAATCCCGGCTCCCAAACCAAAGCGATCTCAAAAACCAATCAGAAATTAAGGCAATCGTGCCTACTAATACCGAGACTACTGTCATCACCAATGTATCCCGATTCCCGACATGTGATAACTCGTGAGCTGTTACACCTTCCAACTCTTGTTTATTTAGTTTCCCCAAAATCCCGGTCGTAAAAGCGATCGCCGCGTGTTTAGGATCCCGGCCGGTTGCAAAAGCATTCGGAGCAGTATCGTTAATAATATAAATTTTTGGAAGAGGCAAACCGGCCGCAATAGTCAGATTTTCAACCGTTCTAAACAGCTGCGGATTATTCTTTAATTCAATTTGTTTAGCCCCGGAAATCCCCAAAACTATTTTATCGGAAAAAAAGTAAGACACAAAGTTCATAATTCCGGTCAAAATCAACGCCAGCCCGGTGATTCCCAACCCACCCAGCTGATCAAACCCAAAACCTCGGGAAATAATATATATGACACCAACCGTAAAAATTGAAAAGATAAACATGATCAGCCATGTTTTAAAGATATTTGAAGAAACATGATCCCAAGCTGTATTAACCGTCGCCATGGACTTATTTTAGCACAATATGAGGCTGGAAGATAGTTAAAACTTGACTTCGACGTCTTTTTTCTCGTCCTCTGAAGCCTCGAAGAACTGCTCAGCCACAAACCCAAACATACCGGCAATCAAAGCTGAAGGGAATGTCTGAATTGAGTTGTTGTAATCCAGCACGTTGGTATTATAAAACTGCCGTGACGCTGCTACTTTAGTCTCAGTATCGCTAAGTTCATCTTGCAAACTCTTAAAATTGTCCGAGGCTTTTAAATCAGGGTACGCCTCCGCGACTGCAAATAACGATTTAAGAGCCCCTGTCAGCATATTATTAGCATCAGCCGCCTCGTTCGGATTCTTGGCACCCAGCAGCGCACTTCGCGCTCTTGTCACCTCTTCAAAAACCCCTTTTTCGTGCTTAGCGTAACCCTTGATAGTCTCTATTAAATTAGGGATTAAAGATGAGCGTCGCTTTAACTGAACATCAATTTGGGACCAAGCCTCTCGGACTCGATTGCGGAGAGTCACCAGGCTGTTATAAGTAAATAACATCCACAGAAGTACGACACCAACCACAACTGACACAATCAAAATTGGACTCATATTGTTATCTTATACCATTTGGCAAATTTTTTCCAGTCCCAAGTATTGACAACATCAGCAGCAGTGACCCAACCACGCCTGGCTACTGCTACACCGTAGGACATATTATTCATTTGGGCAGTCTCGTGGGCATCTGTATTGATAATAAACTTGACTTGATATTTCAAGGCCTCCCTGACTAAGTCGTCCCTTAAATCTAAACGATTAGGATAGGCGTTAATCTCCAGCACTTTATCACTCGCGGCACAATATTTAAAGATCACCTCCCACTCAACATCAAACGAGGACCGCTGGTTTAGTAACCGACCACTAGGATGAGAAATTATATCTACATTTGGATTTTTCAAAGCCTCCAATAGGCGTTTAGTCATTGCTTCTTTATCCATTTTATGTGATGAATGAATCCCGGCTATGCAATAATCCAAAGTCTCAAGAACAAAATTGGGTACAGAAAGTGTTCCATCTGTCAAAATATCGATTTCGAGTCCATTTAGTATTCGAATACTTTTTGTACTCTTTAACTCGTTTATAGCCTCGCTTCGTTTCGCAACCAGTTTCTCAATTTGCCCAGGAGTGTGATTAGTAAATGAGGGCGAATGATCAGATATCCCAATATATACATAACCCAACTCCTGCCCTTTTTTGACAATTTCTTCTAAAGAATTGAGACCCGGCCCATGTGACGGCTCGAGAGGAAAGTTCGAATGGAGATGTAAATCACCTTTAATATCGCCCAATTGGACTAATTTAGGCAGCTTATGATTAATGGCAGCCTCAATTTCTCCAGTATCTTCCCTAATTTCCGGTGGCGGCGTCTGCATCTTAAGCAAATCATATAAGTCTTCCTCGCTTTTACAAGGAATAATCTTTGCACTCGACTCTAGATTCTTACCACTAGCCACCCCCTTAACCCCATACTCACTTAGTGATAAACCCTTTTTAAGGGCATATTCACGCAGTTTAATATTATGTTGTTTTGAGCCTGTAAAATGCTGTAAAAGAGCTCCCCAGGACTGCGGCTGACCAACTAACAAATCAACATGTCTGCCTGAGCTCATCACGACAGTCGCCTTGCTTTCACCTTTATTGACTACCTCCTTCACGCCTGGCATCTTGGTAAAATATTCAATCACCTCATCAGGTTCATCAGTTGCCACCGCACAGTCCAAATCACCAACTGTGGCCACCATCCGTCTCAAACTACCCAAAACTTCAGCCTCTTTGACTTTTTTCGAGGCTCGCAAATACTCCAAGATCTTCTTAGCCGCCTCACTAGCGTTTGGTAATAACATCCGATCATCTAAATTGGTAAATTCCTCAAAACCTCCCCGCAATTTCTCGATCAACTTCACCGACAAGCCAATTTTACTCAAACTATTATCAAGTAATTTATTGCCCAAGTCCGGGATTGATTGGACGCCTGCTTTGGCCAGCTCCAAGGCTGTTTTAGGCCCTACTCCGGGAATATCGATCAATTCATAGACAGCCTTTGGAAAATGGCTTTTGAGCGACTCAAAATGGGCCACCCGACCCGTCCTGAACAGCTCATCTAAATGCGCCCGTAATTTTTCGCCGATCCCAGGCACCTCATCCAACCGCTTCTCCTCCCATAAATCCTGGATCTCGGTCGTCGAATGCTCAATCCCATCCGCAGCTGTTTCGTAAGCTCGAACCTGAAACTGATTAGCTTTCTGAAGCGTTAATGCAGTGGCCACCGATCTCAGTATCTTGGCTACATCCTGGTTGCTGTAGTTCACAGATCGAGTTTACCACTTTCATTGAAAAAGTCACGCCCATTCTGCTACAATACCACTCAATCTGCTGTTTATGATGCTTTCTAATACCAATGACACGACCAGACGGCAGATGTCTTGGGATCGAAGTGTAACGGTTTGCACGATTCCCTGTCACGGAATAGGTAGCGGGTTCAACTCCCGTCGGTCCCGCAATTAGAAGTTAAATCCTGCCTAAATTTTAATTGGCTATTGACAACCTTATCAAAATGGTATAAAAGTCTATTCATCAAACTGCCTTCAACCTAAAAATACAGGGGGGAATGCAAATTGCCAAAGACTAAACGAAAAACAACCAGAATAACCTTAGACCGAAACGGCGAAAATAAAGACCTGTCCTCTTCTACTTTTCTAGATAAAATCCAAGTTGACCTTGAAAACAAAAATACCCTATTAAATTTAATTTTGGGTGTCTTAATAATCCTGGTCGGCGGAATTCTAGTGTTTAATTACTTTAACAAAAATAAAGATAATCTCACCCCGGCTGCTGAAACCCAAAACCAATCTGAAACACCAGCGAAAGCTACTGATGTTAATCCAAATGCTTTACCAGGAAAATATAGTGTCAAAGAGGGAGATACATTATTCTCGATTGCTCAAAAATACTACCAAGACGGTTACAAATATCCTCAATTAGTGGAGACCAATAAACTGGCGAATGAAAATGATATCAAAGTCGGTCAAGTCCTAAGTATTCCTAAATTAGCATCAGCTTCTGCTAGCACTATCGCAGCGTTAACTTCTCCTTCGCCAACAGCCAAACCTTCTAGCCTACCAACATCGAGCCCCTCCTCAATTGTCCAACCTTCTGCCGTCCCCGCCACTGGCGGGGCTGTCAATGAAACAATCTGGGGTCAAAAAATCACCGGTAATACTTATACTGTCGTGGCCGGAGACTGGCTTTCTAAGATCGCCGGCCGCTCTTACGGTGACATCTATGCTTATCAAAAAATTGCCCAAGCTAACAACATTTCCAATCCCGACCTAATCGAACCCGGCACGGTCCTCAAAATTCCCCGCTAACTTGTTAATTTCCTAATTTTTTGCCAAAATACATACTAAGATTGTATCTTGTCTGCATGCCGAGGCCAAAAAAACTAAATAGCACAAGATCGCTCGGGTTCGATGATTCGGTAACGTGACAAAATGGACTGTACGTAGGCTGGTAGAATCATCGACATGTCTTGCGGGATTGGTATAGTGGTAACACGTCACCTTCCCAAGGTGGAGTCGCGAGTTCGACCCTCGTATCCCGCTCCAATCGCCAGCGTAGCTTAGAGGGAAAGCACGACTTTCGTAAAGTCGGGACCGTGGGTCCGATTCCCACCGCTGGCTCAAACAGGTTATAATTATCAAACATGGTTCGACATTACCCAAAACGCTATGAGCGAAGCTCTAGTGGTTCCCACTATAAACCGCGTTCAATTAGGGTTTTTGAGCAAAAGACAAAACGTAAAATAATCTGGACAATCATCATCAGTCTGGTTTTGCTGTATCTACTAATATTTTGGATTCTTCCGGCCATCATCACCAACTTCTCGAAGCTGCATAAATCCTCTGCTAGTCGATCAACCCCAATCAGTGAAGACGCCACCTTAGCTCCACCAGTCCTAAATATCCCCTTCGACGCTACCAACTCCGCCTCAATCGATATCAGCGGTTATGCTTCACCTAATTCCAAAATCGAGGTCTACGTTGATGATACACTTGAAAAAGAAACCACAACTGCACCAGACGGTACATTCCAAATCTTTGGTCTACCCCTAAATCTTGGCACCGACAGCATTTATGCCAAAACCATTAGCTCCGACAACAAATCCAGCCTGCCTTCAAAACCGATCCGTATCCTTTACTCCGATCAAAAACCCAATCTCGAGGTCAACCAACCCGAAGATAATAAAACCATTCAAGGCGGCGATCGTAAAATTACTATTGCCGGCCAAACAGCTCCTGAGAACACTCTGACCATCAACGGGTCAGTCATTATTTTGAGCGGTGATGGCCATTTTAGTGTTCAAAAAGAGCTCAGTGACGGGGATAACCTCTACACCATCACCGCCACTAATCAAGTCGGCAACTCGATCCAGATCGAAAAAAAAGTCACTTTTCAACCTTAGTCACTTTATCGCCCAACAATATCACCATAGCCATTTTAATCTGGGGTTTTGACAGCCAGTCTGCCGCCGATCAACAAAAAGAGCCCCAGCATTATCGGCGGGTAAAATAAACTATTGATAAACTGACTGCCTATCAAACCACTAACCACAATTGTCAGCAAAATAAAAGAAAAGTCATCTCCACTGATCAGAAGCCTCACCAGATAAACCCAAAAACCAAGATAGACAATTAACCCGATAACTCCTGTCATCGCCAACACCAGTAAAAAACTCGAATCAATTCCGTTACCTGAATTTCCGCCGTCTTCTGAAAAAACTTTGACCATATTATGGTCGTTTAGATAATCTCGAAGATTGCCAAACCCCACCCCAAGTATCGGATTTCCCTCAAACACCACCAGACCTTTCTGCCAAGAATCAAGCCTCTCTGAAGCTGACTTATCGACCATCAGCCCTCCATTAATTCGGGTAGCAAATTGCGGAACCAATAAATATAGACTGATGACCAACCCAGCTAAAACCAAAATTCCCCATTTATAGTACTTGGCACTCATCATCAATCCTCCGACTAGCAGCATTAAATAGGCACTCCGTGAATAGGTTAAAACAATTCCTGCCAGCAAAATAAAACTGACTATCAATATTTTCCAGCTGCGATTATGCCTGGCTAGATAAATACTCAAAAATAAAGCGATATCTAAAAAAACGCCTAAATAATTCGGGTCTAAAAAAGTCGACACTAATCTATTCTGGTGGGGATCATACCCAAACTGGCTTAGAAAACTAATATCCGGCCAGACCATCAACTGCCCAAACCCTAAAATGGCCAGCCCTAAGCCAATAAACACCTCCAAATAAATCATCGCTTTCAAGTCTACTAGCCGTGATTTAACCAAAGCATACCCCAACCAAACCGCACTACTATAAAACATATATCTCAAAAGATAAGTTAATCCTCCTAAATTACCTGAAAAAAGCAGCGATGCTCCCCCAATTAGCCAAAATCCAATTATCATCCAAAACAGCTTGGGGAAATAAACTTTGCGTTGGATGCCAATTTGCCAAACTTATAGGAAAACCAAAGCTAAAAAGATTAGTACGTCACTAACTCGAACCGCCGCACTCTGCCCAAACGGAAATCGACCAAATTCGCCCAAAATGACCGACAAAAAGCTACCGATCGTCACAAACCAAACTAAATTCATTTAAATCCCTTCTTTGAACAGTCCAAACAGACTAATTTTTTTATCCCGGATATTCGAAACTAAATACGAATCACTAACAGTCTTCATAGCCTGAATTATTTGGCGTTTCCGCCATATTTTAGGCAAGTTCCATAAAATATACCACTCCGCCCTGACTGCCGCCATAAAGTAGCCTTTTTGAGCCAAAAAACGGATAGTATTAATATTAACCAGCAATATTCTTAGCCAATTAAAGTTTTTTCTAAATATTGCACCCGGAAAATCTTTCAGGACTGTCATAGTCATATTTCGAAACTGCCAATACTCAGTCAGACTTTTATGCCTGTTCGAGGTGGCTTTATGGATATGATAAATGACAGCTCTGGGCTGATACCAACCCTTAAACCCGACCATTTGAGCCCGTAAACATAGATCAACGTCCTCAAAATAAGCAAAATAATCCTCGTCAAACAATCCGATCCGGTCAAACACCTCTCTTTTGAACAACCCACCGCCACCGGTTACCAAAAAGACATTCCCCGCTAAGTTAAACTCGGGTCCATCTCTTTGTCCCAAACCGATATTATTGGCGTGCCCAACCACGTCGATATAATCGCCAGTACTGTCAATCCGGTCAGGCTGGTAAAAGTTCAACATTTTGGCCGCTACCATTCCCACCTCTGGGTGGTCTTGTGCAGCCTGGACTAAATACTTTAAACAATTCCGGTCAACTTTAGTATCGTTGTTAATTAACACTATATATTGACCTGTTGATTTATTGACACCGACATTAACTGCCGGCGCAAACCCAACATTTCTCGCCAGCACAACTAGCTTAATTTCCGGAAATTTATCCTTGATATATTGGACCGAACCATCACTCGATCCATTATCAATTACAATTACTTCCCGGTCTAAATAGGTCTGTTTTTTCAGGCTTGGCAAACAGATCTTCAAATATTCCAACCCATTCCAGTTTGGGATCACCACGCTGACTCTAGTACCGACAGCTCGAGTCAGTTTTTTCATTATTCAGTGGCTTGGATAACGTAATGATAAAAGGTCAGATTCGGCCAAAACCAAATTATCTTTTTTTTGACCCGGTCAAATAAGAAGTTAATTATTGGCAACCGTTTGATGGTGTACTCAAAAGGTACTCGGGCTTCGCCTGGAATCAATTTATCGATTTTTAAACCATGTCTGATCAGCATCTCTTGGAAATCGCTCAGGCTATAAAACCGCAAGTGAGTTCGATCCAACAAACCACTCTCCTGATACTTAAAACTGCCCTTAAACAGCAGCTGTTTGCGCATATCCCAAAAAGCCACGTTGGGAATCGAGATCAGTAATTTGCCACCCCGGCTCAATCTGCCCTTCAAAAACTCTAAACAACTCTCCGGATCAACCAGATGTTCTAACACATCCGCACAGATGATCAGATCATACCTCTCCTTAATCGACTGCTGGATTTTCCGATCTTCAATCGATCCAATAAATACCCGACTGGCGATCATTTTAAGTTTGGCCACAACCTGATCATCTATCTCCACCACATCGACCGAAAGCTTATTTTGCCGCCACTCTCTGGTCATATAACCCGACGAAGCACCCACCTCTAAAATCCTGGTACCAATCCTGCTAATACTAAATTCCTCAACTAATTTCAGGATTATTTTTTGAACCGGCGAAAAACCGCCCTGGTCAAATAGTCGTTCATAAACCGGTAAATGAGTTTT
Organism: uncultured Gammaproteobacteria bacterium; assembly: GCA_964640215.1. GTDB lineage: Bacteria > Patescibacteriota > Microgenomatia > Daviesbacterales > UBA10151 > CAZXEW01. The sequence goes on along the minus strand of CAZXEW010000021.1, from coordinate 107 downwards.
CATAATTCAAGATTTTAAGATTTTGATTTTTAGAAGACCATAAAAAACTCCAAAAGTTAGTATCTCGGACAAAACTGTTATCCAAGAAGTCGCAATTAACCCATATG
>CAZXEW010000020.1:0-14653 GCA_964640215.1 uncultured Gammaproteobacteria bacterium | reverse complement strand
TGGCTGGAGGCTGAGGGCTGGAGGCTTCTTAATTGTTTAGAGTTTAATTTCATTTGCAGAATAATTGTTAATTAATTTATTCAAATATCTTTCATACGGAATAGTATCAGAAATTATTCCTTTTTTGCTTAAAATTTTGAGGGTTAGTGATATTCCTAATTTATATGCCTGTATTGTCTTCATGGTAACTCTGCCGTAATTTGGTAAGTATTTGAGCTCTTTCTTCATATGTTTTCTTCCTTCAGCTTTTGACAGAGTAAAGTAAAAATAGGTGAAGCTGGATATAAGGCTTTCAATAGTTTTTAAGCGAGGTACCCGATCACCTGAATTTATCATTGGTCTATTTGCTCTTTTTACAATGGATCTATACTTTTTCGGAATCTTCCTAAAATCGATGTTTTCCTCATAATCACCGTACTTGAGATGATTGACGAGGAACTTTTTGCCAATGGCGTGGTAGGTACTAAAACCGCACTTTAATATTCTCCATGACATGCTCATATGTTCGGCATAATCTATTACGAATCCTCTTAGGTCTTCGTAATTACCTGCCGCTATAAATGCTTCTCTAACTCCTAAGAATAGCCCATCAAAAGTTTGGACTTTTACAAATTTACTCTTGTAGATTAACGGCAGCTTATCGAAATTATGATATACCCAGTGATTTTTGAGATCTACTTTACCAAACAAATCCAGGTCAACAAAACCATTATACTCAAATTTTTTATTTACGTAAGGGATGTTTAACACAGCAATATTCCGATCTGTATTTCTTATATTTTTAAATAATCGGTATATATTATCCATAAAGTTTTTAGGGAAAATACAATCATCGTCCGTCATAATAAAAAGATTGCTTCGGCACATATTAATTAATTTTCGCCTAGTATAGGATGCTTGATATTTAGACCTATTCCTGAAATAGTCAAATTTTATTTTAGGAAATCTTTCTATAAGTAGTTTAATGGTTGAGTCAGTAAAATCTTCAGAGCAGTCGTCTCCGATGATGACATTTCTAATAATTTTATGCCTGTCTACCTCTAAGAGACTTCTGAGTGTGGCATAGAGAGGATTTAGGGTTACTCTCCGATATGGGCATCGATTCCTAGTCGGAATTATGATTGTAATATTCTCTGGTATAAGTTTGTAAATGTGGTGAATTTCTCTTAAAAATATGTCTAGCTCCTTACTCCAATAATCTGGCTTAGGATAGTGCTTCCAGAATAAAGTTTGTAAACTATGATTTAGCCCGTAATTGTCAAAAAACCCGTACACATCTATTACAGGCAAGTCCCAGCGACAATCATCCCAGTCTATTAAATAAATACTACCGTCTTGAACTAATAAGTTCTGTTCACTAATATCAGAATGAATTAAGCTTAAGATGTTAACTTTTTGATCGAAAAATCGTTCAAGTGATTCAACAGTGCTTTCTTTGATAGCATATCGGGATAACAATTTTTTAGAAAGAGTGTTCTTTATAGTGCTGAATATGTTGTGTGGATGATATTTGTAATCTGCAGTATAATCATCTACCAGAAGTTTACGAACGTTAGGTGGAGCCTTAATTGAATGTAGTTTTAGTAGTAGTTCAGCTAGTTTTATTATGAGATCTTTAGTTAATAAGCTTTTCGTGAGTCGTTCACCTAGCACCTTGTCCTCTTCTATAAACTGATTTTTATAATCGATACTTACTACTTTCGGGATATTATTGAGATTGCATTCTAGTAATTGCCTGATTATGAGAGCCTTTTTTAAATCGGCGCTGGTTGAGTAGTATTTTCGGACAGAATTTTTTAGGAATTCTATCTTTCGATGACTTTGATTAAACATTTAATGGTTTCTTGAAATGTTTTATCCCCACATATCAGAACTCTTGGTATGATTTTCCCTGAATTGTAGAGTCTCTCGTCGCAGGTTGAATAGAAATCATATATTTTTAATTCATCTAATATTTTCAGTGTCTGGTTTGAATAAAGCCCGTAAGGAAAAACGAATTCGTTTACGTTGACGCCGTGGTTGAGTAAAGCTTTTTTTGATTCTATTAGCTGATATTCGACTTGCCGCTCCGATAATAACCTTTTGCCTCTCAGTGCAGAGATATATTTTCCGCCTGCCGGATTAGGCAATATTTGGTTATCTACGGGGTCATAGACGCAAAGAGACGCATGAGACGTACCATGCGAAGCAATTGTGAATCCCAGTTCATACAAGTAACTTAGTTCGTTCCAAGATATATGTGTGTCATTTCCCAAAATATCGGTAGCTATTGCTAGAGTTGATCTGGTTGCAATAAAATCTAGATGATCTCCGAGATCTAACATTGAGTTGCCATCGTCAAAATAGGCTCGAAAGTTAGGATATTTATCTAAACACCATCTATATATTTTTAGAAATAGATCGGGAGTCATTTCCCATTTATTAGTGGGGTTATGGCAAATTCTATGGAAAACAATATTTAATTTAGCCGGCATAAACTGATCCGACAAAATCTGGGTAATTAATATTTGCTGTAGTAGTTTCTTGTATTGCTGCAAAATTATATATATCTTCCGCCACAGCTACAAGGTTCCCTTCTTTCGAATCAATCAATAGTGATAAATCTGGGCCGGAGTACTGGGCGAATTGTTTAAAAACAAGATTAAATGTACTCATTACTCGATCGTCTCTTAAAAACTCAGAGATCCCTCTGTGACCAGTTGCAAGCATTTTAGCTTCTCGCTTTGCTATTTCGGCAACAGTAACTCTTAAAAAAATAAATTTGCTAGGTACAATTATGTTGCCTTTTTCAAATTCGGACTGAAATTTATCAGCTAACCATGCTAGAACTTCTGGGTGCCCAATCTGACCTGCTGCATATTCGAATGCCAAACAGCTAATGGGACTTCTGTCCCAGATGACTAATGGATTCGTTGAATGAGTTATTTCATTTGTTAAATGGTTCGTTCTTCTTTTTTCAATATCAATAATAATATTAGCGGCCGACTTGGCCTCTGACTCTGAGGTTCGAGCAATCTTTGATAAATCTCTAACTTCAGAGTACTCAGGGACAATAATTATATCTTTTTTCGGAGATGTGCTATGGGCTTTTAACCATTCTAATGAAGTGCTTTTTCCGGCGTAAGAAAGACCTTCGAGAGCAGACCCGATTGTAAAACCTTTTTCAATCATTCAGGTCGTTATTATATGGATTAGGGCCTAAATTATAAAATTTTCTTCAAACCATTTTTCAAATTCATCTTCTGTATCTTTGTTATAAAGGTAAAAATTACTTTTCCTCACAGATACCATCTCTCCTAACGTGGGCGAATCATCAAGTACTAAGATGTTGCCATACCCTACATTAAGCAAATCACGAGTCCGATCTAGTAATTCACCGTTATTGTCACCCTTGAGCATCATATATTTGCTTGAGGAAACGATAAAATCAAAGGTTGAAGTTAATCGTTTATGCGGAACGGTAATCTGATCAAAAACATCCATATTATCCGTTAAGAGGGCCATTTTCATCCCTTTTTTTTTAAAACGTAAGATACTATTCATTAATTTTTGATTTAGCTTCATTTTTTTGACACTTTTGATTAACTCGTTCTTAAAGAAATCGAACCCTAAGGGGGATCGCTCAGCCAGGAATTGATTAACATCATCCGAAGTTAGCTGACCCCTCATCCAGCTTATTACTAAATGGCGGTTATTCTTGAATAGCTCAGTATTAATAAATTCGTATAGATCAGGCTTTATAGACTTTAATGTATGATAAAAGTAATATCTGCATAGAACTCCATCAAAGTCAGAGATGAGGGCTTTTATTTTCTTTTTAGTCATCTTTCGGTTTTATTTTTGTATATGCCTTTCCCAGTAATAAACATTTTGGCAATGTCGAACGTGGCAAGTAGTGGACCTATACTATGAGTTAAATATGCAACAGGACTAAAAATAATGGGAGCTAGCCACTCTTTCATATTATAAGTTCGGCGAAATAATAGATGTATCAATCCGAAACTGACGGGTGCATAGATAATAAATGATAGTATCGACCAAAACAGCAAGTCCATTCTATTGACAACTAAAGGGAATATAAATAAAAATAACCATGCACCCGAAAGATTTAGCCACAATAATCCCCTGATGAAGTATTTTATTCCCCAGAGCGTAACGTAGAATTTATCAAATTTCTTCTCACTAAATCCATTTATCATGTATTGGGGATAAAAAATCACTCCATAAAACCAAGTTCGGTACTGATAAAACATACTTTTTATTGAGGTCGGGGTATCAGCATTTTCTAAACTTTTTAGTGAATGAATTTTATAGCCATGTAATCTAAGAAAATAGCCGAGTGCTAGGTCCTCGTTTAGATAATTAGTAGGAAAGCCTCCAATATTTTTTAATACCTGGTAATTGATACATAAGCCATGCCCGACAACATGCGCGCCTTCGGTAAAGGATAATATTCCATTTGTTCTGAGAATTCTGGGAATTTCGTGTGCTAGCGTCCAACGCGTTTGTAATAAAGCAATGGACTTCAAAAATCCAGATAATTGATTGTAATTAGAGAGGAATAGCGAAGATTGTTGTATCACTAAACAGTTATTATGCGACTTTATAATTTGTTCATAAAGTTTTAGCGTGTTCTTTTGAATTCTAGAATCGGCGTTATAAATGATCACATAGTCGTTTGAGTTAATTTTGTTGCTTAACTTATTTAATGCATAATTATATTGGTCAGCTGCCACTCCTTTGATATTGGGTGAATGGAGGTGTTTTACTTTGATATTCATGTTCGGTTTTAAACTCAATATTTTTTGAATGAGCTGGCGGGTTGTTGGCATTTGTTTGTATCGTTCTGTGATTCGGGTGTTATGTTTTTTGTCATCATCTTCTTTGCTAGTCGTAATCAAATAAGCAATATAATTCCCTTCTAGGTTACAAAAGTGCTTGATAGTATCTTCAATGATATCTTGCTCCCGTAAAAGCGGTATTAGAATAATAAATCTCACTGATTTTTTTGGCGATCGTAAAGAAGTTTTAACTTTGGATAAGTAATTACAGGAGGTGATTATTCTGAAGCAGCCTCGAATTGCGCGGAAATAACTATATAAAAGTATAACTATGTACAGTTGGAACATGCCGAGATACTATCATAAAGGTAGATTTTTCGCTGATAACTGATAGCTCCTCAGCTGTTTAGAATTTAATTTCATGGTCATAGCCTGCATATTATATCTGAACTAGAACTTGCATCAAATGGTTTTAAGTGTAATTATATATTGTGTATGGATAGTCCTGGCTTACCCTTGGTAGTTAAATCTAATCCAGCCCGAAAGGTGATTTTTATAGGGGTGATTATTTTAGTTGTAGTGGTGGTCGGTGAGCTGATCTGGGTGTTGAGTGGCCGGATTGGGATTCCATTTATCTCTTCGCCGTATTTACTGGAGCTAACCCAGCCGGTCTATACATTTTCAGGGAGAGTTGACAAAGTTAGCGGTAATAGTTTAACCGTGAGTAGCCAAGTCGCGGAAATCGGATCTTCAAATGCTAAGCCTGGCCAGTCTCAGAAGATGAAAAAGATCTCTTACAATGTCTCGGTCGATTCCAAGACGATGATCAGTCGTTCTGAAAACCAAATCCCTTATATATTTAAAAACACTTCAGTTGGACCGGCGGTGATTACTTCAGATAAAAGCTCGCTCAGTTTAAAAGATGTCAGGGCTGGGGATCACGTCAATATTACCTCGAGTACTGACCTGCGGATAGCCGGGAATGGCTTTACAGCCAGTCAGATTACTATTCAGCCGTTGTCGACATCTATTAACGGGTCAATAACGGCGGTTAACGGGAATGAATTGATAGTGAGGGCGGTGGCACCAAGTGAATCTTTGGTAACGGCTAACGGGCCGGCAGTTAATCAACAACCAGCGGTTGAAAAAGATTATCAGGTCAGTGTCGATAATGAAACAGAAATTTCGAGATCTGGCTCGCCGAGGCTGAACATTAGTTATTTGAAGCAGGGTATGCAGGTGATAGTTTATACCAGCGAGGATACGGCTAATATTACTCAAGTGAAAGCGTTAAGAATAGAGCCGATTTTGGCGATAAATCCGACGGTTGGACAGACAGCCTCCGGTTCTGGAGCGGCGGCTGATTCGAATCGGTTTGGCCCGGCGGTGATTGTGGGTAATACCGCGCCTACTGCGACTCCATCGACAGCTAAAAGTGCAGCCACCCAACCTCCTAGCACTGGAACCACAAATCAATCTGGTCCTCCGGTGATTACTTCTCCCTGATGATGTTTCGCTTGACGGCAACTCTGGATAGTAGTAAAATAGGATCAGATTAACTGTTGCTTAACAACTAAATAAAATTATTTTGACAAGCCTATAATATTATTATATAATTAGTGCTTAATGAGTCAGATTGAGACCGGGTCGTTCAAAATTATCGATTGGCGAAATGGCCAGCAGTTAGGCGCAATCATTGGCGACCAGCTGACTAAGGGCGAAATTCACAAAAAAGTCTTAATTGACTATGAACAGACTCCATTCGGTTTTTTACCAATTTTGAATGCTGTTGAATCCACCCCCTACCGAAGTACAATCAAAAAAACCGCCATAGATCGCCTTCATCAACAGGCAGAAATTGAACAAGAACGGCTAATTCTAGCGGAACCAACTGTCGGGATAGATGATAGACAGATTTCCCCTTTTTGGAAAAAGGGCCTAGATTTTGCAGCCTCCCCGGTAGGTTTGGGTATTTTAACGGCCTGTGGGCTGATGGCAGCTAATGGGTTTTTAGTTCATTCGAACGTTCAAGCCCAGGGTGATTTTAGCCACTCAGATCACTTTTCGCCGCTGGACAGGCCTTTAGCTGATGCGGGCTTTCTCCGATTCATTCAGGACTCTGATTTACCTTGTCCTGAATCAAATTATACTGTTGTAAAAGATGTGTCGGGGATGATTAGGGTAATGGGAGGAGAAGGTTACTATGGTCTTAATTGCAGTATCGGCACTACAGCTATAAACACTAATTACGAATATAATCCGGCAACAAAATTGATAACGATTAAACAACCGTTGTTGACAGCTGTTCGCATGCCGGCATCAATAGCACTCAATGATGGAAGAGTCATGGTATTGGGTGGAGAATTTTATCCGAATAGTCCGATAAATACTATTCAGGTATTTTATCCACTTTCTAATACCTGGGCTTATGCCCCAGATGGGCCAACGGCAAGATCTGCTGCGAAGGCATTTTATATTGATGGGAAGGTCTATTGGCCGGGTGGTTTAGGTCCGGGAAATAATGTTTTAGATACTATGAGTGTTTTAGATGTAGGTACGATGGCTTGGTCTAGTGGTCCTAAATTATTGCGGCCTAGATTAGGATATGCCGGTGTTCAGATCGGTAAGTTGATTTATTTAGCTGCAGGCTATAATCCTATCGATGGCTATTTGACATCTGTGGATGTCTTTGATTCAGAGGCTAACAGCTGGGGGTCTATTGCGGCTTTGCAGATTGCGAGGATGTTTCCCGGGGCGGCAGTATTGGATGGCAGGCCAATTGTCTTGGGGGGTCAAGCCGTAGATAGTAGTGGAGGTCATGTTTATGATAGCACTGAAGAGTTGGTGAATGGTTTGTGGGTTTTTAAAACACCGATGCCTAGGACGTTATCAAATTTTGACACTGCTTCAATCAACAGTACTACTTTTTGGCTTCCTGCAGGCCAAAATGATTTTCTTCCGAACGATAAGAAAGAGACTTATCGAGGCACTTCGGATCCGTTACCATCCCCAACTGCCAGTGCAACGGCAGTTGTCACAATTACTCCCGGTCAGCCAACAGAAACCAGGACTGCAACAGCTAGTCCGACAACTTTTGTGACTTTTACACCAAGCCCGCAGCCAACAGAAACCAAGACTGCAACTGCTACTCCGACAAACTTTGTTACTTATACTCCCAGCCCGCAACCGACAGAAACCAGGACTGCAACAGCTAGTGTCACGGCGATTTCCTCTGTCACTCCTGTTCCTTTAGGGACTCGAATCCAGATAACACTCAATATACCTAATGCGGGATACACAACTACACTTGGCTGGTAACAATTGACATTATCATTGATGCTCATCTAAGATAATATAGATGAACCTGGTTAATCCGATACTGTTTCGGTTAATGTTTTTTTCCTATCTATTTGTCGATGCCCTGCTGATTCTGGGAATAATCTCATTGGTTATTCCGGGACATACTCCGCAGTCAGTCCAAGCCCAGGGAGCCAGTCCTTCACCCAGATTCGTGACTCCGACAGCTCCGGGATCTACTTCAAACGCCGCTTACAAGGATGTATCAGGGAATGTGAATGTATCCGGAAATGTGGTTATTGTCCCTGACGCGAGCCCTGGAGCAAGTCCACGTGGTTTTACAGGCTCAGCCACATCTTCATCACTAAAACTAATACCGTTATCAAACAACTACTGGCAGGTTAATGCCCTTAATGGAATCACCATTTATGACCAAAGCGCCCCTCCAGGGGTTCGAAAAGGCTCTCTGCTGTATGACGCCAGCGGCTACTTCGGATTAGCTTCTTCCGATAATGCCTGGAAAGTTCAGGTCAATACTAGCGGAGTCAATCTATATGGCAATGTCGGGATTGGGACGACTACACCTGGTGCGCTCTTAGACATCGCAGGCGCTAATTCCGGCTCACTTTATGTCGGCAACGGCTCAGCCGGGGCTTTACAATTAGTTGGCAACAACGGCACTGGCAATGCCTATATTAACAACGCCAACACTGTAGGCGGACAACTTGACCTTCAAACTCGCGGCGCGACTCGACTGAGCATTACCAGTGCTGGCAATGTCGGGATTGGGACGAGTACACCAGGAGATAAATTAGATGTAAACGGTTCCATAAGAGTTGCTGCTGGGAGTGTATTACGTATGACCGGTGTGGGCGAAAGTGATTCAATTTTTGCTGAGTCGCCAGCAGGTGCAATAAATGGCAAGACACGATTAGTGTTTCAAACTTCTGATGACAATGCATATGATCAAGGGTGGGAATTTCGTTCTGCGCATTGGGGCGGATCAACAACCAGCAGAATGTACATTCCTGGTGACGGAAGTGCTGTAGATATTAGAGCGGGTTTATCTTTGACTGGGGCTGTTAGATTCGACTGTCCTGCCTGTGGCGGCGTCAATAGCCTGGAGGCCGGAGGTGACTGGGGAGATATGACAATTCAGGGACGGGTATTGTCGGCGAATGGTAGCATACATCTATCTCCTTCAGCAGGTTCTAACGTGCAAATAGATTCTGCTTACCGGGCAGCTGGCGGAGCTACTGGAACTGTAGGTATCTGCTTAAATGGCAGCTGTATTACTAGCTGGCCGACTGGTGGAGGCGGCGGAACTGGACCTGCTGGACCTCCAGGGCCTCAGGGACCAGCTGGAATAGATGCTGGGACGAATGAAACACTCCAATCTGTAACTAACAGAGGTTCTACAACAACTAATAGTATATCAGCAGTAAATCTAACTGCAAACAGTAATGGTGTGGTTTGGGGAAATTTAAGTGTTGGTAGTAATAATGTTGCTTGGGGTGGTGGTGAGGTCAATGCTAATCACCTATATATAACCGCCAATGATTCCTGGTTTCCTTATCCAGGAAATGGATATAATTATATTCGAGGAAATTCATACATGAATGGTACACTTTATGATGAGGATAATATTAATTATAGTATTAATCCTGCATCATATTCCACATTGTGGACTTTAACTGTCCAAGATCTTTCGGCGTACGCTATAACAGTTCATGATTATGCCAGGTTTTACTCAGATGCTACCTTTCAGGGCTATGTCGTGTTTAATGGTGGAAAATCGGGATATGTGATTGACATTGCTCAAAATGATTCAGGTTCTAATCTTGAACAGGGTGACGTGGTAACTTTAAGCAAAAATGACTCGACTGTTTATTCAGTTGGAGAGATCCCCACACTTAAAGTTAGAAAAGCGACAGGATCAGATTCTGGTAAGCCTCTTTGGATAGTGGATAAGTTAGCTAGATTAAAACAATCAGATAATAGTTACGAATTTATCGCAGCAACTATTGAACCAGGTCAAAATTTAGCGCTGGTGACCTTAGGTTCATACAAACAAGTCAAAGTTAACTCAGAGGGTGGAAAAATAGTGGCCGGTTCTCCACTATCTGCTTCGTCCATCCCTGGTGTTGCCTCTAAGGCTACCAGACCAGGAATGATACTTGGTTATGCTTTAGAATCATTAAATAGCGATAGTGGTACGGTTAAGGTGTTCTACTCACCTTCCAGCTACTTTGATACGGATACCTATCTGACTTCAACAGATGGGTCGACTATTTCGTCTATTTTGGAAGGTGGACAGCGGAAGTTTCAAGTTAAAGATAAGGCTGGTAATATTATAAATAGGATTGGTCAGTTTGCCGAAAGTGTGATTGGGAGTTTGAAAGCAGGTCTGATTGAGACCCAGAAATTGATTGTTGGCGGGGTTGATGTGACGGAGAAACTAAACCAACAGGATAAGATGATCCAAAACCAGCAGCAGGAGATTGACCAGTTAAAGATAACTGTGGAAGAGTTAAGGCAGAGCCATTAGCCTCGTGTCTTAAGGACTGACCGTAGCAAGTTCGCTTCGGTGAGCTGTTTTAGGCGCTCTGATTTTGACATCAATGGAAAACCCTTCTCCTAAAGCCTGCACATAGCGACGAAGGGTGGTTAGGGTATACTGTTCATAGCCGCGCTTCTCGACGCGGGCTACCTGTGACTGGTGGACACCCAATCGCTTCGCAAGCTGCCCTTGGGTCAATCCAGCTGCCTGGCGAGCCTCCACCAATTGGAGCCATAATTCCTTTTTGGCACTCAGTTCCTCATAACGAGCTCGGCGGACCGGGTCGCTCGTGATTTTATCAACCAACTCCTGATAGTCTCTCTGCCCTTCAGTGATAATGTCACGTTTGGTTTCAGTGGTCATAATGCTTCACCTCCTTGTCTTTGAATGAAATCGTTATGTCTGGCGATAGCGATGTCAATCTCTTTTCTGGGCGTCTTTTGGCTCTTTTTCTGGTATCCATGGACAAAGATTATCCTTCGGCCGGTATAGAAAAAGTAGAACAATCTATAGATATTGGTGCGGTACTCATCCCGCAGTTCCCAGATTTTACCTTCGATGTGCTTGACCAACGGCTCTCTAGCGGCGATATTCCGTACTCGTAGCGCTCGATAGAGGCGATGATACTTTCAAAGGCGAGTTCCTCCAGACTTTCCAGAAACTCCCTGACCGGACTTTGACCGCTCTCTTCCCGATACAGAACTACTGCCCGCTGCTCATCGGCCATTATGCGGATTTTCGCATATCGGCTGGTAGACTGTCAAGCTAGCAAACGGTTGTATGCGCTCAATCTTGTTGTTAATGATGGCATGTCATCCTGGTAGACGAAGCGCATCTCGAAGAGTCTGTGACCAGGATCAAAACAGGATTCTGGACAGGCCAGAATGATCCTTCGTTCCTCGTCTCTTCTTCCGCTTCGCTCCAGAATGACACAGTTTGTCAAGGAGGCTGAACTATTGCATCGTGTGCGGGGTGTTGATAAGTCATCTCAAATATGAAATAATAGACTTCACTATGACCAAATTGGAACCACTTCGAGAAGTCTATACACCTGAGCAGGCGGCTCAGCTCCTCCAGCTCAATCGTGAGACGATCTACCGTTACATCAAAGAAGGCAAGCTAGAGGCGGCTCGATTGGGTCGCGCCCTGCGTATTCCCCGCCGCAGTCTGGAGCTACTGCTACTTACCAGCAGCACTCGCCCTTATATCAAGCTGCGTGAGTACACCGCTGACCAATTAGCCAATTTCGTCAAAGAGGATGCTCTTGAGGGCGAAGCCCTCAAGGTCGCCAGACGCTTTGACAAGGCTCAGGGTCTTGGCTTTTTCTTTGAAAAGAAGGAACTGGATAGCTCTGCCAAGCAGTAATGAGCCTATCCCCGAGCAGCAGCCTCTTTTTTGATGCCTCTGCGCTGATACTCGCCGCCAACAACGCCTTCAGTGGTTCGGCCTTTTTGCTGGCCGTTTGTGGAAGACATTTCCTGCAAGCGATGACCTCACCCGATGCATTAGCAGAGGCAGAAAGGAATTTGTTAGCTAAATTCCCGCCAGAGGCTTTCACTCGACTGCAAGCTCTGATGCCTACCAGTGGCTTTATCTTTGTTTCTCCCCCATCACCAGCAGCAGTTGAGCAGTACGAACCGACCTTTTTCGAAGACGCTCACATCGTCGCGGCGACACTCGCGGCTAAGGCCGATTATCTTCTCTCTGTGGACAAGCCTCTTATTAAGCGGATTATAGATCATGACCTACCAATAATAGTTTTATCGCCAAAGGAGTTTCTAGAGACCGTCTTCCCAACTCACCCAGACTACGTAGCCATTCACCATAGCTTACCACTTGCATAGTGTAGAAATATTTGCAAAGATTAGTTTATAAGGACCTGCTTCAAGCTTCGGTAGGGAACAATTATACCTCGCTTTTGCAGAACCTTGCCTTTTTAATAAGAGGCAGATATTAGCTAAGCTGTCAGCTACGCTGATTAGATTTTTAAGGAATTATTAAAAACGTGAATCCGGAACCTAGAAAAACTGCTTTTCCGATTGGGATATTAATTGTCGTCTTGGTGGTGGTTGTGGCAGTGGTGATCGGATTGTTTTACCGCCGAACGGGCAATGTGGTGCCTGAATTGAGCTTGGGTAATCCGGTTTCTGGTGATATTTTGTATTTGACCCAACCGGTTAACAATTTTTATGGCAAAATTGATAAAATCTCTGATGATACTCTGACAATTAGCAATGACGTGATCCTTTACCAAGGGCCGCCGATTGGATTAATTTCATCGCCATCAGCAGCCGCTACACCTGCTCCCCCCAAATCTAAGAAGTTGAGTTATACGGTGAAATTGTCATCACAAACAAGAATATTCCGACAGACTCAACAGATACCTTATGTATTTAAGAATACTGGCGCGCCGGTATTTCAAGCCTCGACTGAATTAAAGATCGGCGATTTGAAGGTTGGCGATTTTGTGAATGCCTCCTCAAATAAGGATCTGCGGACAGTAACTAAAGGTCAATTTGAGGCAGTGGCAATCAGCATTCAACCTCAAAACAGTAATTTGTCCGGCCGGGTCAAAGAAGTCAAAGCAAACGGGTTGGTGGTCAGCGCTTATGCCCGTGGATCAGCGGCTTTACAAAGAACTGAGGCGCCGACTTTGCAGGATTATGAAATAACGGTCAACAGTGATACGGAAATAGTTCGTTTACCGGCTGCCTCCAGCCCGACTAATCCTGTAAAAGCGGTTCGGGCAAGTTTATCCGATATCAAGGCAGGTGCTCAGGTGATGGTTTATACTGACCCTGAGATGTCGACAAAGGCGTTGTTTATTTCGATCCAGCCACAATTTGCTGCCCCTTCGGCGGGAGCATCGGGCTCGGCCAAAATAGTGCCGCCCAATCATTGACTTTCAGGCCAGTTATTTTTATGCTGAATAGGTAGGAAAATTGTTATGGTCAAACTGTCTAAGTTGGGACTGATTGTTGTCTGCGGAGTGTTTATTGCAATATTAATGTCCTCTGTTAAGTCGTTAAATGCGGCTATTGCCACTCAACAGGACTGGATTGGATTGTATCCGTTGGCTCCGATAGCAGGTGTATTTGCTGATTGGAGTAATTACGATCTGGCTGGGCGCAATTTTCCGATTTCCTGGCGGTTTACTGGCAACAGTAATGCGCTGAAAGGTGTGGTTGAGGCATGTACAATAAATCCTTCGGGGGCGCCGCATTTGGATGGCGATTGTGCCGGTTTTACCAACCCGACTTTAGGCGGGTTTTATGAGTTTAGGTTGTATGCCAATAATTCATTTTTACTGCTGGAGACATCCGGACCACTACCGTGGGGGCCATTTACTGCTCTTGCCACTTCAAGTTGTACTGTCTCGAACGACCCCCAGATCAGCTTATCATGGTCTCAGACAGCCGGGACTGACGGCATAAAAATTTATCGCAACCCGCCAAACGGCAGTCCTCCGACTAATCCACCCACCGTTAGTCTACCTCCAGGCACAACCAATTATACCGATACTGTGGCTACCGGAATCACACGGGGGATACAATATAATTACACGATTGGCGCAGTCAGCAGTCAGGATCCGAACACGTTATTACAGGCAACATTAGCCTCTCAACCGGCTGTTCAATGGTGTGATACTCAGCCACCGGGTAATATTTCGGTCTCAACGCCGAGTGCGGGTTGTTACGATAACTTGACTTGGCCGGCTGGTACAGTAATAAATGTTAACGCTACTGATAATAGCTCAGGAGTAGCTTCGTTAAGTGTTAAATTGGTCAAAACGACAGCAGCGACTAATAATACCATTAATACGACAACTTTGACTTACACGACGAGTCTGGCCTCTGGAACTTCTCAAAATGGTGTCTGGCGAACACTCCCAATTCCTTACACAGATTTAACCGGCGGATCCTCTCCCGCCAATAGGTATGATGAGTTTCAAGTTTGGGTCACGGCTTTGGATAATGCCGGTAATGCCATCGCACCTACTCCCCCATCAGCGACT
>CAZXEW010000019.1:0-42211 GCA_964640215.1 uncultured Gammaproteobacteria bacterium | reverse complement strand
ATGGATTGGTTATTATCTAAGACGCCTCAACGGATAAAGACTTTCTATGAATGAAAATCAGCCGAGTTTGTCGATCCAGGATCTTAAAAAAAGAGCAGTGAACTCGTTTGTCAGTTTAGGTGTCAGAACAGTTGCTCTAAGGGCAATTAGTTTTATTACACTCAACATTATTTTGGCGAGAGTATTGCCAATTGAAATCCTTGGACTCTTTAACATTGCCACTGGAATTATCACCTTTTTTGCTTTTTTTTCCGATATTGGTTTGGGTGCTTCTCTAATCCAAAAAAAGGATGAAATTAGTCGCGAGGATGTAAAGACTGTTTTTTCTGTCCAAACAATTGTAGTAGGGATACTGAGCTTGGTGATTATATTGTGTGCAGACCTGCTAGCTAAAATTTATGGGTTAAATAATGATGGATCTTGGCTAATTAGGGCTTTAGGAATTTCTTTCTTTCTTTCGTCTCTTAAGGTAGTGCCATCGGTGTTACTTGAGCGCGAATTAAAATTTCAACCCTTAGTGATCGTTGAAGTAGTGGAAACATTGATTTATAACTTGTTGTTGATTGTGTTGGTTTTTAGAGGTATGGGTATTTGGAGTTTTACTTGGGCCGCCTTGAGCCGGGGGGTTGTTGGGACAATACTGATCTATTTATTAGCCCAAACTAAAGTTGGGGTGGGTTTTAATCGGCTGGCGGCTCGGCAATTATTATCTTTCGGAGTTCCTTTTCAGCTTAATAGCCTGTTGTCGCTTTTGAAAGATCGTTTGGTGCCGTTAGTGGTGGCTGGGATGGTAGGAGCCAGAGGGATGAGTTATATCACCTGGGCCCAATCAATGGCGTTTTTGCCGCTGGAGTTAATGAATATTACCATTAGAATTACCTTTCCGGCATTTTCAAGATTGCAACACAACAAAGAAGCTTTGGCAACAGCAGTTGAGAAATCATTATTCGTCACAACATTGCTAGTGTATCCGGCTATTTTTGGAATTGGGGCTTTATTGCCTTCTTTAGTAACCCACGTCGTAACAGATAAATTTGTTCCAGCGATTAATAGTTATTACTTATTCGCGTTTGCAACACTTTGGTCGGTAATATCAACTACTTTTACCAATACGCTTAACGCGATAGGACAAGTTAAGACCACTCTAAAATTGATGGTGATGTGGACTACTTTGGAGTGGGTGCTGACGCCGGTTTTGGTTTATTTTTACGGATTTATCGGGGTGGCGGTGGGCTCGTTTATCATCTCGTTTAGCTCGGTGATCACTATTGTCTTAATTAAGCGGGTATTGAAGGTGAGAGTGATGGACTCGGTGATTTTGCCGCTGCTTTGCTCGTCCTTGATGGGGGCGGTGGTTTTTTTGATCGCCAAAATATTAGTGGTAAACTATCTGACTTTTGGGGTGGCGGTTTTGCTTGGAGGGTTGATTTATGCATTGCTGGTAATGGTATTTGGGCAAAAGCGAATCATGGAGGATCTGAAAAGTTTAAGAGCCTTGCGGCAAGTTTGAAAAAATTTTGGTAAGTGGTAGGATATCGGTATGGTTGAGGTAAAACCAGAAAAAATCCATCGTCCCATAAAATTGACCCCTGTAGACAAACAGTTAATTGAAAAAAATATTGGGATAAATAGTCCAAGACATGGCGTATATTTTTTATGGGGTTCAGGACACGAGATAGAGTACCTATCCTATATAGCACTGACTTATCAAAGAGATAGAGCGGTAAAAAAATTGATGAGTGATTATGATCTGCCGGAAGCGGAAGCACGGGCAGTAACTCTGTTTTGTAAAGCATTCCCAGAGACGGTAAAGGAAGAGGGACGGAGAAGATATGACTTATTTCCTGAGACCCGTCGAGTAGCTCAGGCCAATCCACTAGAAGAACTCAAATTGAAGCGGTTTGTTGCAGAACCTATACCCTAAAAAAAGACACTTTTCGCATTCTGGCATGTTTGATGATAACATAACTTCATTCAAGATATGTTTAAGTTTCTAATCTGGTTTGGGCTAATTTTGGCATCAGCGGCAGCTTTCTTGAGTAGCGGTAGTAGGGTGATGGCGGTGGAGCCAAAGCAGGTGACGATTGTCAATCCGATCAGGGGGCAGGATTTTTGGGAGAATGATTATTCAATTTTGGAGACCCCGAGGAAAGAATATGAGCTGATTGCCAAGAATAATCTACCTGCAACTTGGCTCATCCGCTACGATGCCTTAACTTCGGCGGAGGTGGTCAAATTTCTACGAGAGTTGAATAGTAATCAAGAAGTCGGTTTGTTCTTGGAGGTAACGCCGAGCTTTGCCAAAGATGCCGGGGTGAGTTACAACAAAAGTCCGAATTGGCACTATGCCAAGTCGGTTTTGTTGATCGGTTATTCAGTGGAAGATCGTAAAAGATTGATCGACACGGCGATCAAAAAATACCAGGAAGTGCTTGGGGTTAGTCCAAAAAGCGTTGGGGCTTGGTGGATCGATGCCGGCAGTTTGGGTTATTTGCATCAAAAATACGGGGTGATGACCAATATGGATGTGGCAGATCAATACTCGACTGATCAGTACCAGGTCTGGGGGCAGTATTTTTCGCTGCCGTTTTATCCATCTAAAACTAACGCTTTGCTGACTGCTCAATCTGAGCGAGAAAAGATCGGAGTGGTGACTATTCAGTGGGCGATCCGGGATCCTTATAACTCATACGGCAATGGGGTTGGAGATAGTACATATAGTGTTCAGTCAAACGATTACTTGCTGCACGGATTAGATACAAACTATTTTAAAAAGCTGCTCGATGTATATCCGCAAGTGACAGTTGGTTTGGAGAACGATTTTGAGTGGGGTAAGTATCAACAGGAATATCAAAATCAGATTGATTTGATTAGCAGGAGTCGAGGCGCGGGGTCAGTTAGGGCAGTGAGTATGGATCAGTTTGGAGAGTATTATCGATCCAAAAATCCTGCTTTGTCGCCAAATGTTTTGCTCCAAGCTAATGATCCGCTGGGTGGCGATGGTAAGGTGATTTGGTACCAAACGCCGAAGTACCGAGTCGGTTGGTTTTACCGACCCGGGTTTGGGGTGGCGATCCGGGATTTGCGGATATATGATGAGAGCTCGCGCGAAGAGTGTCTGGAGGTAGCCTGTAATAGTTTGGATTTGGAGAAAAGTTTCCTGAGCGCCATTGACGATGTCTCTTACAAAAATGGCTGGCAGATTGATGAAGGTGGGATTAGTGATCTGAAAGTTAGTTCTGCCGGAGAGGTGGTGGCGATAAGTTATAAAAATCAAGCCGGGGTTAATCGGTCGGTTCGATTTTTGGCAAATGATATTGAGGTCAACTCTAAAGTATTTACGCTGTCTTCGGCCATTTTGAATCATCAATCGATTGAAAAAACTAAGGTTAGCGGGGGTAAAGATAATTACTCTTTGGTTGGACCCTCCCAGGTGATTATTTCGCAGCTGATTAATCTGGCCAAATTTGGTTTATTTAGTTTGGTCTTTTTTGTCTTGCCGGGACTAGTCTTGAGCAGAGGATGGTTGTTAGCTGTGCCAGTGGGTTGGACGTTATTTACGGTGGTGAGCTTTGGGTTAGGGTATCTAAAAATGGAGGTCGCGATTTGGATTTTACCGGTACTAGCAATGATTGGTGGGGGATTAACCAGAGTTGATCGGGCGCTCAAGTGGCCTAGGTTAGAGAGATCAGATTGGCCGATGTTAGGGCTTGTTATAGTTGGCTCGCTGAGTTGGTGGCTAACGGTAGTCAAAAACGGCTTGGAGTATGGTTATGGACTGGGCTTCTGGGGTCCGAATGGTCATGACGCGATTTGGCACTTAAGCTTGATTTCTCAATTGCAACAGCAAGTCCCGCCTCAAAATCCAATCTTAGCTGGAGAGGCCTTAACTAATTATCATTATTTTTTTGACTTATTGATTGCACGAGTGGGGGCTTTGAGTGGAATTAGCGCTGCAGATTTATTATTCCGCGATTTTAGTTTGGTTTTGGCAATCTTGGTTGGGTTGTTGGTCTATCGGCTGAGTGAGGGAATGTTTGGAAAAGTGGCTGGATGGTGGGCGGTCTTTTTTGTCTATTTTGGGGGCAGTTGGGGGTGGTTGGTAAGTTTTATTCGTGATCGCAGCTTTGGTGGGGAATCGATGTTTTGGTCTCAGCAGGGCATCTCGACTCTGCTCAATCCGCCGTTTGCGATTTCGGTGGCAATATTTTTAACTGGCTGTTTGCTATTAGTTGGTTGGTTTGAACATCAAGGTCGGGTAAAGTGGTGGCAGTGGGTTAGTCTAGTATTAATCTTTGGGAGTTTGATTGAGTTTAAGGTTTATGGAGGGGTTTTGGGGCTATGTGGTTTGGCAGTCATCGCTGTTTATCAGTTAATGAAGCGACGAGTCGGTTTGATGGGGGTTTTGGTAGGGAGTGTTGGTTTGGCTTTAGGCGTATTTTTGCCAAATAACGCTAACTCGTCGTCTTTAATAGTCTGGTCGCCGTTTTGGCTAGTCAATAGCATGATGGATTTTTCGGATCGGGTTGGTTGGCAGCGATTGTCACTTTCAAGGGATTCGGGCAACTGGTTTAAATTTTTTGGGGCGGAATCAATTGGGCTTTTAATATTCATATTAGGCAATTTAGGGACTAGGCTGATCATGGTAGTTAAAGCGGGACAGTTGATTCGCCAATCAATCAAGCAGGAGATATTAATGTTTTTGGTGACGGTGATGGTGGTGGGTGTGGTGTTGCCGCTGCTATTTATTCAAAAAGGGACTAATTGGAATATTGTCCAGTTTTTCTATTACTTTCTACTGATTAGCAATATCTTGGCGGGGGCTGCTGTTGGTTGGTTGTGGCTGAAATTAGGTAGACCGGGAAGATGGGTTTTAGGGTTGACAATTGTGGTTTTGAGCTTGCCAACGACTATTAACGGCTTGCAAAATTATTTACCTGAGCGCCCGCCAGCGATGTTGCCAACCTCGGAGATAGCCGCTTTGAAATTTTTAGAGAAACAACCCCCGGGGGTGGTTATGGCATCAGGGTTAGAGGATATAGAGAGGTTTCAATTTAGCGAGCCAGTCCCACTTTATGGTTACACCTCGACTGCATATGTCAGCGCATTTTCGCATCATCCGAGTTTTTTAGAGGACACTCTGAACCTAGAGATTTTGGGGGTTGATTATCGTGCTCGTCTAAACGAACAAAGAGATTTTTATCGAGGGATGGAGCGTTCCGGTCAAATTTTAGAGCGCAATAATATTTCATACGTTTATGTCTTAAAAATTAATCACTTTGCGATCGATGAGGCCAAGATGGGAATTCGCAAAATCTTTGAAAATGAAGATGTGGCAATATATTCCAGGCGTTAGATTTTAGTGGGGACAAGCAGTTTTGAGCTGGATGATCGTGGAGTATTCTAGAGTGGTAGCCTCTTTAAGGCAAAGCTTTTCGAAATTATTTAGCCAAGCGTTTAGTCTGTCGGGGTGATCGTTGTCTAATTGATAAATAAGAAAAGTAGGATAATCGGTTGAGGTGATCAGTCTTTTTCTGGTCCAGAACTGAGAGTTGTTATTAATATACTCCGGAACATTATCCAGATAAGTAATGGTGTCGGGTTGGTAATGGTATTTATTGGTGCCATACCACCAAAACAGATATTGGTAGGGGAAATCATAAACCGAGGGGATATAATTGTAGACTTTGAACGGTTGGCCTTTGGCTGAGAGGTAAACCAGGTCAACGACCTCGAGCTGGTTACGGAAATTACTAGGGTCGCTGGAGCGGTCGTTTTGATGAGTTGGAATGAGACGGGATTGTGAGAGAAAAGTACTACGAAAGCTAGCACCAATTAGCAGGATGACTATTATTTTGGCTAGCCAGAGCTTGGAATTGAACAACTCTGTTAAAGCAGCGGTTAGGATGAATAGATACGGTAGGTGCAGGCCAAGTAGAAACCAACCCTTTAGAGGGTAATGGTAAAACAAGTAAGCGGTAAAGCTGAAGACCAGAAATAAAAGACTAGATAGGAAGGCTGATTGAATAATCGGTGAGAGTTGGCGACGAGTTAACTTCCAGCCAAGGTAAATTATTGACAAAGGTATGGCAGCGGCGGCTAATTGACCGGGTAAGATAATCAGATTATCAACCAAACCAAGGTAGTTTTTTAGATGGAGATTGAAGGTGTCCATCAGATTTAGACTAGGACCTAAGATGCTAGTTCGGCCGCTAAATTCATTTATTAGAGTTTGAGTCATTAAAAACGAGTGACGAAGTTCAAAGAAAATTTGGGGTAGCAGGGTGATTAAAAATCCGAGGCTGGTGAGGGCAATTAATCTTAGGTTGGTGCGACTAAGGATTAGCCAGAGTAGAGTGAAGGGGAAAAAGAGGACACCGAGGGCAGCTTCGATTTGGAGTGACAGGCCGCAAATTAAGCCAACGAGAATGTATTTAAAGCGATCTTTGCGGTCAAGAATTATCAGCGTCGTAAAAAAGATGAGGCTAAAAAAAGGCATCGGGTTGGCGCTCCAAGAGAAACGACTGGAATAAAAAAAGACCGGAGTCATCAGAAAAAGGGAGGTGGTGATCAGACCGAAAATAAGATTTTTCCGGGCCAGCAGAGCAAACGAAACAAGAGCGATAGCTTGGTACCAAAAAAGATTCCAATAAACTAGGTAGGTTGGGTCACCTCGACCGATCAAAAAGGGTAGGAGATTGAAGTAATACCAAAATGGACCAAGAAATACACCGTTAATGCTAGTAGTTGGTCCGATTAACGTCAGGTGGTGACCGACGATGATGTTACGAAGGTCCAACATATCCCGCCCTTGATCCATGGTAAAAGGGAAGTTGCCATTTAAAATAGGCAGGATTTTTAGTAAAGAACTGATGATGAGGACGATCAGAAAAATAATGATCGGTAACTTCATGGCTGCACTCGAAGAATATTTATGCATTATTTACTAGCTAGGCTTCATTTACATCTTAACTGGAAGTTGCTAAGATTTAAAGTGTGAATGGCAAAATCTCGGTCGTCATAAATACTCTAAATGAAGAAAAATACATCGAGCAGGTTTTAAAGTCGGTCCAATTTGCCGATGAGATTTTGGTTTGTGACATGCAATCGGATGACGATACGGCGCTGAAAGCGAGGAGGTTGGGGGCAACAGTCATTTTTCATCGCCGGTTGAATTTTGTCGAACCGGCCAGAAACTTTGCTATCTCCAAAGCCTCACATGAGTGGGTATTGGTGGTTGACCCTGATGAGGAAGTACCAGCGAGTTTGGCGGAAAAACTAAAAGAGTTAGCAGCCAACGATTCGGTCTTAACCCATGTTGAGATCCCGCGGAAAAACATCATTTTTGGCAAGTGGGTCAAAGCATCGATGTGGTGGCCAGATTACAATATCCGGTTTTTTAGAAACGGTCAAGTGGTTTGGAGCGACCGGATTCATATTCCACCCAAAGCGATCGGTCAAGGCCTAAAGTTAGCGACTGAAGAGAGTCTCGCTATTATTCATCATCATTATGAGAGTATTTCAGAGTATCTGACTCGGATGAACCGTTACAGCGATGTTCAATCTGACGAGTTGGTGAAAGACGGTTACAAATTTGACTGGGCCGATCTGATCAAAAAACCGCTCAATGAATTTTTGGGTCGTTACTTTGCCAATCGAGGATTTGAGGATGGGCTGCACGGTCTGGCTTTAAGTCTGCTGCAGGCTTTTTCTTTTTTGGTTGTCTATTTGAAAGTTTGGGAGAATCAAGGGTTTGGCGAGCAATCGATCGGGGTATCGCAGTTGCAACAGCAGTCAAAAGAGTCGGCCCGGGAGTTGGATTATTGGTTTAAATATGGCAATTTGTCCAAAAATCCTCTGAAAGCTTTTTTACAGCGGGCTAAAAACAGGCTAAGTTTGCCGACTGACAAAACTAAAGAATGAATGGAGTCGTTGGTTGGGTGAAGAGATTTTGGCCTGGGTTGGTGATCGGATTGCTGAGTCTGATCTTTTATTATCCGGTTTGGACACAGCACAAAATACCGTTTCCGGGTGACATCACAGTTGGAGTTTACTATCCCTGGTATGACTATAAATGGTTAGGATACAATGCCGGGGTGCCGGTCAAAAACCCGCTGATTTCGGATGTACCTTCAGTTATCTACCCGGAGCGGCTGCTGGCCTTTGAGCAGATAAAGCTTGGTGTGATGCCTCTTTGGAATAATTTGATATTTAGCGGCTACCCGTTGATGGCGACATTTCAATCAGCCGTCTTTTACCCGCTCAATTTTCTGTATTTTCTAATGCCGACGATCGAGGCGTGGAGCTGGGGGGTTATTTTGCAAACTCCCTTAGCGATGGGTTTGATGTTTTTATTTTTGCGCAATTTAAACTTAAGCCGGTTATCAGCACTGTTGGGGAGTGTGGCTTACAGCTTTGGGGGGTTTATGATTTTTTGGTTGGAATACAATGTTCACTCTCACGTAGCGGCCATGATTCCGCTGCTGCTGTGGCTGATTGATAAATATTGTCAAACCAAAAGATTGGCCTTTTTAGTTGGTTTAGCCGTGACCGTTGCTGTTCAAATATTTGCCGGCTATCCTCAGTTGGTGGTTTATAGCCTGGTATTTAGTGGTGTGTGGGCTAGCTATCGTTTGAATTTATTAAAAAAACCGCTGAGCGCTTTGAGAGGCTTAGGATTAATATATTTGTTTGTATTACTGGGGCTCTGTTTGGCGGCGATTCAACTGGTCCCAGGACAAGAGCTGTTTAAATTGTCACAGCGGGTAGTTGAAGATGTGCCGATTGATTTAAGATTAGTGCAACCCCAAGCTTGGATTACGATCTTTGTGCCAAGTTATTTTGGTTCTTCAGCGTATTATAATTTTTGGGGCCCGGGTGATTTTACCAATACTCTGGCCTATTCCGGGATGGTGACTTTTTTTCTAGCCTGGTTGTCACTAAGCGTTTTTAGAATTAAGTCCGAGGTTCGCTTCTTTTGGGTTATATTTATGGCTTGTCTTGTTTTAATTTCCGATACCAGTTATAACCGATTTTTGTGGTTGAATATTATGGACAAAATCACTCAGACTACTCAGGCGATGTCGCTGACCAGGGCTTTTATCTTTGTCAATTTGTCACTGGCGGTACTGGCTGGTTTTGGCTTTGAGCAATTGCGTCAAAAAACCGAACAAAAAGGACTGACTCGGCTGGCGATTTGGCCGGTGATGATCATGGGTGGAGTAGTTTTGGGCACTTTAGCAAGTTATCAGTATTTGCGATATTACATTAATTCAGTTCACCCGGAAGGTGGGGTAACCTCGATATTGAATATATGGGTCAGTAATTATCTAATCAGCCTTCGTAATCTTGTCATACCAGCAGTTATTTGTGTTGCAATTTTGGTGATAGCCTTGGGGATGATCCGATTCAAGGGAGTTCGAGGGTTGGGAAGCATGCTGGTTATGGGAATATTAATTTTAGAAATGTTTAGCTACGCCTGGAAGATTACGCCGTTTGGCGAGCGGGGTTTTGTTTTTCCGAGTACGCCGGTGTTGGATTTTTTAGAGTCCCGGCCTAAACCTGACCGGATGTTGGAAGGCGAGGTCATTCCGTCAAATATGTGGATGCCCTATCATTTGGAAACAGCCGGAGGATATGATGCGGTTTACCCCTATGTTCAGGCAAAGTACATCGCCTTGATTAATAACTTCAATGATCCGGATACCAAACCGATGCTTAAAGTCGGTAAAATGTATCGTTATGACTCGCCGCTGGTGGATTTAGCCAACTCGCGCTATATTTTGGCCCATAAATATACTAAAGAAGGAAAGGTCGATCCCAGTGGCAAGATATTTTATAAATTTGATCTGCCGGAATACAAATTAGTTTTTGAGGATCGTTCAGTGGTGGTGTTAGAGAATACCCAGGCTTTGCCAAGAGCATTTATGGTGACTCGCTGGGATAGTGTCACTTCTGACCATGAGTTATTTACCCAACTTTTGGATAAGAAATACCCGTTTGGTTCAAAAGTGCTGCTTAGTCAACCGTTTGATCGATTTACTCAATCAGCCAGCGGCAGCTCCAGCGTTAAATACCTAAATTACGGGGTTGACCGGAGTGAAATAGCGGTGACTAGTGACCAAAATGGCTTATTGTTTGTCTCGGATACCTTCTTTCCGGGTTGGAAGGCAACTGTTGATGGGGTTGAAGAAAATATAATCCAAGCTGATTACGCCTTTCGGGCTATTCCGGTCACGGCCGGTCAGCATTTGGTGAAGATGTATTATCAGCCAGAGAGTTTTGAAATGGGTTGGAAGATCTCTTTGTTTAGTTTTGGGTTATTGATTGGGTTGTTGGTGATTGCTAAAGTGAAGAAGATTTAATGTTATGGTAAAAAAACACGATCATCACCACAAAAGATTACTAGAGATCCATGAAGACGTAGCGGCCGATCATTATGATCGGGGAATTAAGCGTAATTTATTTCAGAGGTATTGGCATTGGCGACGGTTCAGTGAGGTATTGAAAGTCGTTAAGAGTGTCAAAGGGCCAATTTTGGATTTAGGTTGTCACAGCGGCAATTTTACCCAGGCAATCTTAACCAAAATAGGATCAAAGCAAGTTTATGGGGTGGATATTTCGCCGGTGGCGATAAAGCTAATATCTAAACGGATTCCGGACGGCCATTTTCTAGTGGCAGATGCTGCTAAGTTGCCGTATCAGAATAATTTTTTTGAGGCGGTGTTTTGTCTGGAGATGTTGGAGCACGTTGATGATCCGATCGGGGTTTTTCAGGAAATAAAGAGGGTCTTGAAAAAAGGCGGTTATGGAGTGATTTTGGTGCCAACAGATAACAAGCTGTTTAAATTGGTTTGGTTTTTGTGGACGATGTATTATTCGGTTTGGCGGCACGCTCATGTTCAAAGTTTCCAAAATAATGATTTGGAGGAATTTGTCAAAGACCAAGGATTTAGGATTGAAAAGGTCAAGAGATTTAATAGTGGTATGCTTAAATTAGTAGTTTTCCGAAAATGAAAAAAACAGCGGTGGTGATATTAAATTATAAGGTCAAAGAGGAGGTTTTGAGATGTGTCAAATCAGTCATGGGTTCTGCATCCAAAGAGATTTCGGTGATTGTGGTTGATAATAATTCGGGAGATGGCTTGGAAGAGGAGATTAAGAAAATTACTGAAGTCACTTTTATTCAAGCTGGTGATAATTTAGGCTACAGCGGAGGCAATAATCTTGGGATTAAAAAGGCGCTAGAGAGCGGGGTTGATTATGTCTTGATACTAAATCCGGATACGACAGTAGCGAAAGAGACGATTAAAATCCTGGTTGAAGAGGCTGAAAAAACCGGGGCTAGTCTGGTTGGGCCCAAAATCTATTTTGCTGGCACAAAGAAAATTTGGTTTGCCGGAGGGGTTTTGGATTTAGCGAATGTGCTAGGTAGTCACCGGGGGGTGAATGAGCAGGATCATGGGCAATATGACCATGGTTACGAGCCGGACTATATCTCCGGGGCGGCGATGTTGGTCAAAGCCGAGGTATTCATAAAAATTGGTTATTTCGATGAGCGTTATTTTTTGTATTATGAAGATAGTGATTTTTGTTTTCGGGCAAAGAGAGCGGGGTTTAAACTATTATATCTGCCTGAGGCGGTGGTCGAGCATGCCAATGCTAAGTCAACGGGGTTGGGTTCGCCGCTTCAAGACTATTATATTACCCGTAACCGGATGTTGTTTGCCGGCAAATTTTTGCCAATAAGAGCCAGGTTTGCTTTATTTCGGGAAGCGTTGCAGAATTTAGATAGTAAGATCCGCCGAAAAGCCTTAGTAGATTACTGGTTGGGGCGGTTTGGAAAAGGAAATTTTTTATGAGACTGAGTGTCATAGTGTTGACCCGTAACGACGAAGATCTGATTAAATCATGTTTGGAATCGGTTAAGTGGGCTGATGAAATTATCGTGGTTGATAATGAGTCGGTTGATAGAACTCTGGAAATCGTTAAAAAATATACCGAGAAAATTTTGGTAGTCAAAGAGCTTGATTTTGCACTCGTTCGTTCGCAGGCAATGGAGAAAGCCAGTGGTGAGTGGGTGCTGTATGTTGATTCGGACGAGCGGGTGTTGGAGCCTTTAAAGGAGGAAATACTGCAGCTGATTCAATCCGATAAGTTCGGGGCTTATGCCGTGTCGCGGCGGAATATTATTTTTGGCCAGGAAAAAAAATACGGCCCGTTTTGGCCGGATTGGGTGATCAGATTGGTCAAGCGGGATTCATATATTGGTTGGGTCGGGGAGGTCCATGAATATATGAAGTTTAAAGGAGAGCTGGGCTATACCAAAAATTCATTTTTGCATCTGACCCATCGCAATATCGATCAGGTGGTATTGAAAAGTCTGCACTGGTCAAATATCGATGCCCGGTTGCGGTTAAATGCCCATCATCCGCCGATGTCGGGTTGGCGGTTTTTACGAATTTTTATTAGTGAGATTTTTGAGCAGGGGATCATCAGGCGGGGCTTTTTTAACGGCTCTGTCGGGGTGATCGATTCACTGCTCCAGGCTTTTTCACTCTATATTACTTACGTTAGACTCTGGCAGCTGCAGCAAAAGCTGCCACTGGATGAGGTTTACAAAAAGCTTGACCAGAAATTGTTGGAGAGCGATTTTAAATCTTACTAATGAAAGTGGCGATTTATTCTCCTTATTTAGATACAGCCTCCGGTGGCGAGAGGTATATGTTGACGATTGCGGAACTTTTAAGTGACGCCCATCAAGTGGATGTTTTATTGGATAATGCTTTGATGGTTAAAGGCGCTGATGTGATCCGGTCGCGAAACGAGCTGTTTCATGGAATAAATTTAGCTAAGGTAAATTTTATTAGGGCACCGGTTGGGCCGGGTAGCAACCTGTTCGAACGATTAATTTTCTTTCGGAAATATGATGTGTTGGTCTATAATTGTGACGGTAGCTTATTTTTTTCAACGGCCCGGAAAAATATTCTGCATTTCCAATTGCCGCTAAAAAAGATATCAATTGGGGGATTGTGGGGGAAGTTAAAATTAGCCAGTTGGCAGTTGGCGATCTACAATTCTAAATTTACCCAGGAGTACAACCGGAAATTAATTCCGATCAAAAATATGGTGGTTTATCCGCCGGTGGCGATTGAACAATTTAAAATTTTAGTTAAGAAAAAACAAATTGTCAGCGTCGGGCGGTTTGCAATTATCAATAATCCGAAAAAACAAGACTTGATGATTAAGACTTTTCGAAAGATGATCGATAAGGGTTTAAAGGGTTGGAGTTTGCATTTAGCCGGCGGGCTGATGGAGGGGAATGAACAAATTTTGAGCGAGTTAAAAGAGTTGGCTCAAAATTATCCAGTCTACTTCTATCCGAATATTTCCCTGCCTGATTTAGTCAAACTTTACGGTGAGTCCTCAATCTATTGGCATGTTATGGGTTACGGCGAAACCGATCCGGCCAGGTTTGAACACTTCGGCATTTCGACGGTTGAGGCGATGGCCAGCGGTTGTGTACCGGTGGTGATTGATAAAGGTGGTCAGCTAGAGACGGTTGAAGATGGGGTATCAGGATTGTTTTGGGAAGATCCGGATCAGCTCATCGCCCAAACATTGAAAATAATTGAGGATCCGAAGCTCTCGAAGAAACTGTCCGAAGGGGCGTTGAAACGGTCTCGAATTTTTAGCAAAGCTGAATTTACCAAGCAAATTACTAAAATAGTTACAATTTGAATCTCCCCACGACCTAACGGTTGGGTTATCTTTTACTAATCTGTTGAGATTAGTTCTCCAATCTCTGTTAGCCTTTAGGTAATAAATATAGTGAATTAGCGTGAAAAATCATTTGGATGTGATGAATAATGGTTTCACGAATGCTAGTTGGCTTGTAAGCGATCTGATATTTGATATAGTGAGTATATATGGAAGGTGGACCTAGCGCTGCTGAACTGGGAGTATATCCTAATCCTAATGTTGTAGAACAGATTGTAGAAAAACCAGTTCAGGAACAAAAAGAAACTCAAAAAGGATCCTATATTGATGTTGAGTCTTATTCTGATATCGTTGAAAGCAATCGAGAAAAGGCTAAGGGAGCAGTAAGAAAAGCAGAACTTGTTGCTGAGATGAGGCAAACTCGTGAGATACTCGATGTAGAGCATCCGTTTAATCAAACTGTCAAAAGAATTGTTTCAAGACTACAACCAGAACGAAGTTTTGACGTTGTAGTTAGCCTGTCAGATGCTGAGAAAAGACTTACTTTACTTGGAGCTGATACGCATATAATATCAGCTGGGTTTATAAGTAAATTTGAAGCTTATCTTAAAGACCGTGGTCGACCTCTAACTGAAGATCATTTAGCAATGTTGATTGCTCATGAAATGGCCCATGGTGATCCTGAAGCTAAAAAAGCATATCTAAACGAAAAATATTGTGATACCAAAGGTTTATCCTTGGTTGATAAAGCAGGATTCAATTTAAAAGCTGCTGTTGAAACATTGGAATTCTTTGAAGATTCGAGCCGTAAACCAGATAATAAAGCCACTGAAAATATTCGCTCAAGGAGAATAGATGAGAATGTATCATTAACTGTTAGTCCCGAAAGTAGTCAAAAGAAAGATGATAAAAAAAAGGCAGATGTTGAAATAAAAGATCATAGAGGCTCCTCTAACACTGAAAATCGAAGAATCCTTGGCTATTTAATTGCAAATGACTCAACCCTACATTTTAATGGTAGGTATATTCAAGAAACTCCTCTTGGAGATGGTTATGATAATTTTAAAGGTAAAACCGAACAATGGTTAACTCAGGCAGAGGCAAGAAATGGAATTGCTTCTGAAGCAGATGCAGTAAGAGAGTTTGATAACTGCCAAAACATAAGCGAAGTTTTAGAAACATTTTTTAGTACGGAAAATTTTAATCACGCAAGCATCTCTCAACAGTTTGCCAACTCTAAAGAGTTTGAGAGATTAGTGTTAGCAGCGGCTATTTATAGAAGCTTTACTGACGAGCATTTGTCTTTATTAGATAAAAAAGACTTCTTAACACAAGTACGAAGTAATACTATGGTAAGGTCGCAAGGCGAAGTTGTAGTCTTGAAAGCAGATCAAAAACCAATTGACGAATCAGGTAGATTTGAGGGGTATAATTTTCGTGAAGATAGACAAAAAATCATAATAGATATTTTAAATGGTAAATATAATAATCCCTTGGAACTATTCACTTTATCTCAAGATGAACTAGAAAAAGCCTACCCAGAATTTAACTATGTAAAATTGGGGGATTTTGTTCAAGAGCTTAGAATAGGCGTTGAAGCTTACAAGGAAGTTTTGGGACAAGATTTTAAGGATGCTTCTGCGCAAGACTTGTTGGAAGGCACGAGGGTAGCTCTTGCCTCTTCATTTATTAGATCAATACAGAGACTGCACAATGAATCAAATAAGATAGGAAATGATATATTAGGGCACAATGTTCCTGTGATTGCAGCATTAACAGAGCAGTTGGATTATGATAATTTAAATTCTTTAATTCAACAATCTCTCCTTAAGTCAGAAAGCTGTAGAACTCCTCAAGCAGCACAAATAATTGCGGATACATTTATTAGATCTGGTTACCATGTTCCAGCTATGTTTTACGATACTCATAAAATTAAAGGAAAATATAGTAGGATATTTCCAGATCAGGCGGAACTAGCTCCAGAAACCGTCCAAGACTTAAGCGTAAGTTTATTTTCTGTCAATTTCGGTTTATCAGGAGGTGGAGAGAGATCTCATAAAGGATATATTGATCCTATACTAATGGATAATTTCATTGCCAGATTAGATGATCTATATCGAGGGAGAATAGATTTTCTCGAGCCAGGAGTTACTCTATATGGCAAACCCCATTTTGAGCTCATGGAGTTATTAGATAGTACTTCACCTTCAATAGGTGGTCCGCATGGTCATAGAAGTTTGGATCTAGTCAGTATTTATTTGAGAAATCCTGATTCTAACGCTGCTCGTGATGTTAAAAATGATTATAGGGCAGGGGGAACTATAAAAGTTTTAGGAAAATCAGAAGCATATTACGAAACATACAATGCTAAATATGCTTATGATCCAAAAGACTTCACAGCTGAGCAAGTAGAGAAGTTAGTTTTTGAATCTGTAAATCGTCGGAGTGATTTAGTTGGGGCTTTTATCGCAAGTGATTATGGTAGTAGGCCTGAATTTGTAAGATCTATTATTAAACGGGGAGTACAAGAACAAAGACTGACTCCTGGAGAAATTGAAGCAATGCTTCTTAAATGTAATAATCTGGATCTTTATAGAGAGTACGCTCCTTTTGTCAGAGATAATAAACGAGAAGATTTTTATAATTTGCAATTAGGTGAAATTCTCAGAAAAACAGGAGATCGTTACTATAATACTCAACATTTAGTTAAATTTATTGAGCAAGGTGGCGTAGTCGATATGACTTGGAATAAGGATAACTTAAGAGGTATTTGGATGAATATTTACGATTTAGGCGGTACTGAAGAAAGTCGCGCAACTCATAAATATACCCCTGATGAGGCAAGGCAAATCGCCGACACAATTATCAAACAAACTAATAGACAAGACACTCAGTACTCAGTAAAAGCTAGAACATCACTTCTCAATGTTGCTGCCTGTTTAACCCGGTATGCAGAAGGTATGCGACCTCCAGAAGGTAGAATGGAAAAAATTCAGGTAGGAGAGATGGCAGATTATAAAGATAAAATCCAACAAATGCCAGCCTCAGAATATCGAGATTCTTATATACGAGCTGCTGTGCAATCTTTAATGGAATATGGGCAATCGGATATAAATCAATTGGTACATTTAATGTCGATGTATTCGAGAGACAGTTTTGAAAAATACGATTTAGATAAAGCAGAGAGACCTAATAATGATATTTTTGAGTGGAAAAAGCAGATCCATCTAGCTCCTTTAAAAGAAGGTGTGGTTGATGTTTCTGAATACTTCCCGTTTAAGCATGTTTTTGGTATTGGTAGTCCTGTATCCGATTGGCAAGATATGCAAATTCTTGAAAGTTTCGCAGAAAGATTTGATCAAGGCTTTACAGCTAGGACACCTCACGAGATGACTGGGAAGATCAACTTGATCAAAGAAATATTTCCGACTCCTGGAGCAGCAAGAGATTTCTTAATTGAAAGAACTATGTATTCCATGTTTAAGGGAGAAGGTCAATTTGGTTATATGTCAGAACCAAACAGATCTGATATGTTGAGGTTAGCTATTGAAGCATCAAGTACAGCCAGAACAAGACAAAAATTTGGTATGGAACTCACCAAAATGGAGCTCCATGCATGGCAGGATCGCATTGATTTTGATCAATCAATGCAGGTTGTAATGCGTTATCTGCCTCAACCAAGTACAGAAAGAGATCAGCTGATAACTGAACTTTTGAACTCAAGCTTTACTACCTGGCAACAAATTGCTCAAGCTCAAGAACGAACATTAGGCTATAACTATGCAACAAATGAAAGAAATACAGCATCAAGAAACGCTTCAACGGAATATATATTTAGAGTAATAGGAGGTATGCCGAAAGATGATCGAGCAGAAACTTTACTATTTTTACTTGATTCGAGTAAACACATAGTAGATCCAAACGATTTAAGTAAAGATTTTTTTGATGAAAAGATTGAAACTAGATTAGAGGCAAAAATTGATCAGCTGGTACGGAAACAGACTCAATGGGGATGGCAGGGATTTCATGAAGAGTTCGAAGGAGGTAAAGGTGCGATAGAACAGTATCTAATGCTTAAATTTAAGGGACACCTGACCGATAGCGTCGAATTGCCCCGGAGAATAGGAAAACTTGTACCGGAGCTTACCTTTGCTGATGTAATGAACTGTGCATTTCCCCCAAGTCTAAATAAGGAAATTCAAGAGCATTTTGCAAGCTATAGAGAACCAGCCAAAGCAGCAAATTCTTTAGGACTTTTATTCTCAACAACAAATGCGTTTGAGAGAAGGCAAATGATATATAGACTTGCATTAGGAAATAATGGTTTTTTTGAGGATGCTAATTTCCAAGAACAGGGCTTGAAGACAATAAATGGATTTTTCGATCTGGCTACTAGAGATAATATGCCAGTTATTGAAAGTGGTACAAACAGCTCCTCTTGGACTGATCGAGAAAAAGAAGTAGCCAGAAAAGTAGTGGTAGATATTTTTAGCTCATTGAATCCGGCCAGAAGAGCTGAACTTATGTCAAGAATGATCAATTTAATAGCAGATAGCGGCGGCCAGGCGAGTAAAGAGCAGCTAATGAATATCGCCTTAACTGCTTTTGGGGCTGTGGGAGTTAAACTCGGTCAAATGGATGCAGTAATGCCAGAATATTTAAGAGTATCATTGGGTACATTAAAAGAAAATGTTGCTCCAACTCCAAAATTAACTGTAGCTCAGAGATTAGAAGCAGAAGGACGAACTCAGTACTATTCAGGTTTAGGAAAGTCAGTAGGAGGAGGTTCTGTAGCATCAGCATATCTAGCTAGAAGTAACGGTTCAGAAACTGATGATGTAGTAATAAAAATGATTAGACCAGACGTGGTTAGTACTTATCAACAAGATTTGCGTGTAGCAGCTGGGGTAGTTAATTCATTAGCTCAAGATGGT
This sequence comes from uncultured Gammaproteobacteria bacterium, assembly GCA_964640215.1. Taxonomy (GTDB): domain Bacteria; phylum Patescibacteriota; class Microgenomatia; order Daviesbacterales; family UBA10151; genus CAZXEW01. Next base: position 23,558 of record CAZXEW010000019.1, on the reverse strand, counting down.
GTATTAAAAGTTAATGTTGATCAAGTAATGCAAGAAATGGGACAATTAATTACTGAAGAAATCAATCCACAAGTTGAAGCTGCCAATATCGCAAGAATTCAACAATCACGAAGTGGTGCTAATGGTAGTACTAAAGTTGGTTCACCTGAATTGATCTACACAGGAGCAAATCATTTGGAAATGAAGAGAGCTGAGGGGATTTCTTTAGCGAAGCTTGAACAAATAGCAGAAAAGAAAGCTAGAGGGGAAGCGTTGGATACAACTGAACAACAATATGCGGATGTTGATATTTATAAAGTGTATGAAGATATAGTTTCTGACTTTTTTCACCAGGCTTTTGTTGAGGGAGCTTTTCACGCTGATTTACATCAAGGAAATGTGTTTGTTTCACCAGACAGAGAAATTACTGAGATTGACCATGGACAAATAGGGACTGAGACATCCACTGAGAGAAAGAATGCTTTGGTGAAATATGTTGTTGGAGCAGTTTTAAAACAGCCTACGCTTATTGCCCAAGCTATTAGTAAATTTGGAGACATACCACCCCAGGAGATTGAGGCTTATTTAGCAGACCAGCCTGATGTTCTTTTAGGGGTATCAAAATTCTTATCACAACATCAAGCAACAGGTAGCATCAATAGATTTACTAAAGCCTTAATTAACGTTTATCCATATATGGAGAAATTAAAAGGGATATCATCAGATGAAAAAGTTAACCTAGGCACGTATAATATGCTCGTACCAGAATCAATAAAAAGCATGTTAGACCAGAATGCTACCCTTGCTTTAATGCTCAAACCCTACGTTACAAATCGAGCCATGTTAATGGATATTGCTAGATCTCTACCAAATGTTTTATCCCAGAAGAGGGCAATGACAATACTACCAAGTTAAAAAAATCGATTCAAGTATATTGACTCATGGATAAATGTTGCTGGTATTAAGGACATAATTGGGATCTTTTTATCGGTAAAAAACAGAGTACCACGGGTTATGACTGCGGTGCTTAATAGCTATAACACTAGAAAAATTTACACCTCGTCATGCCCTCCAAAATAACGTTCGCGCTGTTAGGTTGTGTCATTCCCGCGGAGGTCGAAGATCCCCGAATGGGGGCGGGAATCTACTGGGGTTAATCCCCCGCTCACTCATGATCCGTCAATACCATCTCTGATTACCTATTTTCAGGCCATAATATCTTAATGAGTCTTCACTTTGTTCGCCTCTTGTTTCGCAATTGACTTCTCGATGTTTTTTTGGGAGTACACGACCTCGATATTAATTCCTTAAAAGACAAGGATAAGTTTAGCTATCCACCTCCGATGTGGAATCCCTGTAGGTGGAATCGCTGTACTCGCGCGGATCCTGAGCAAAGTCGAAGGAGAGTACAGGCTAGAGGGAATTCGGGACAGGACCCGGAGTTAACCATAACCATCTGTTTACATTTACTATGTTTGGCTAAACTGCTAAGATTTTAGTAGAGATGAAAACTAAATGGGTGGTGGTGGTGATTATTGGGATAGTAATCAGACTGGTAATTTCAGCTTCGACCTGGCATCCTGATTTTCGGACTTTTCAATTTGCAGGCCAAGAGGTCGCTGCTGGTAATATATTAAATCTCTACGATCATATCAATACAATTGAAGATCAGAAAATCCGCCAGGTCATAGTGCTAAATTATCCGCCGGCGGTTTATTGGACTTTTGGTCTGTATACTTTTATCGTAGCCGGAACATTACATTTGAGTCTATTAACTGATTATCTAATTGAGCAAGCCGGCGATTTTGGTAATATTTGGTTCAGTCTTCACCTGTTAGCGGTCAAATCGATTTATCTATTCTTTGATATTGGCTGCGCTTTTTTGCTGGCAAAACTGTTTGACGATCCGAAGAAAAAATTATTGGTGTTTGTTTTTTGGATGTTTAATCCGATAAATTTAATGGCCAGTTATATGATGGGACAGTTTGATATAATTGCAGTCTTTTTTAGCGTTTATTGTTTGGTTTTAGCAAAACAGAAAAGGTTTTTTTGGGCGGCACTAATGTTGGGAATTGGCGCGGCCTATAAAATTTATCCACTTTTTTTAGTGGTGCCTTTAATGTTAATGAAAAATAAGTGGTTGGATAGAATTCAGATTGGGTTGATAGCGATTTTGCCGTATATTTTTACCATGTTACCTTATTTGTCCTCCAGCGGATATAAAGCGACTGCTCTGTTAGCTGGGCAAAGTTTAAAAAGTTTTTATACACAGATACCGATATCAGGAGGTGAGGCGATACTGCTTTTTCCGGCCGCTTTAATGTCAATTTATTTATACTATTACTACCGTGGAATAGTCAGTTTGTGGCGTAGTTTTCTGGCAGTGTTATTAATCTTTTTTATCTTTACCCACACCCATCCGCAGTGGTTAGTTTGGGTTAGTCCGTTGCTGATTATTGAACTAATCAGTAGTCAATTCAAAAATGGGTTACTGATTAGTGTGATTTTTCTGAGCTGGTTTGGTTTATTGTTTTTCTTTGACCCGTCGCTTAATGTTGGCTTATTTGCGCCGATTTGGCCCGGTTTGTATAACTCGGAGAGCCTTTGGCAATGGTGGCACCTTAACCCTGATTACACTTTTTTTAGATCACTGCTTCAAAGTCTGTTTGTCTCGGCAGCGGTCTTTCTTACTTTTCTTCAACTTTCGGCTAAATCTTCAGAGACTATTTAATTATGCGGTTGTCGATTATTACGGTTACATTTAACAACTCTCAAAATATCGATAAAACATTGGCATCGCTAATTAAATACCGGCCGCAGTCATCGGAAATAATAGTGGTTGATAATGATTCGGCGGATGGAACAGCCCAGATAGTTGAGAAGTTTAAGGACGTAAAGTTAATCAGAGCCGGGAGTAATTTAGGTTTTTCAAACGGCTGCAATAGAGGCGCTGAAGTGGCCAAGGGAGAATATCTATTTTTTTTAAATCCAGATACCAAATTGCTCGATAAATCATTAGATAGAATGTTGGATGAGATTAACGACGATCAAAACATCGGGATACTGGCGCCGAAGTTAATATTACCGGAGGGAATAACCCAGGCCTCGGTCACAAAATTACCGACGTTTTGGGGGGCGATTAAGGAGTTTTGGTTCGGTCAAAAAAATGAATATAGCCAATACGTCCCAAAAGTGAATGTGCCACTGGTGGTAGAGGGAGTTTACGGAGCAGCCATGATGATCGCCAGGAAAAACTTTGAATTGGCCGGCCGGTTTGATGAGCGCTATTTTTTATATCGTGAGGATTTGGCTCTATGCCGCCAAATTAATCATTTAGGCTTGAAGGTGGTTTATGACCCGACAGTAAAATTAGAACATGGCCTTGGTATGAGTACCGGGAAAATAAATTCGGTAAATCTGCCGGGAGCTAAGAAGTTTTTAGCTAACTTTTGGCCGGTTAGAAATAGCGGCGCCAACTACTATCAGTTAATCAGCGGAAATATTTACCATGGGATATTGATCGCCACTTTGATTCGACTGGTGATCTATACCGGATTGAAACTTAGGAAACGATGACATTTAGCAGGTTAGATTTTAAAATAGTGATCGCCGCGATAATACTCAGACTATTACTGATGCCGTTTTTGTATCACCCGGATTTAAAGACTCAATATTATCACGGCCAGTTTCTGCAGCAAGGCGTCATAAATATCTATCAATATTTAAGAGAAAACAAGTCTCAGTTGTCTTATCAAGATACTTTTAATTATCCGCCGCTGGCCTATTTCTTTCTAGGGAGCTGGTCGATGGTAACAAACCTTTTTTTGGACGGTAGTTTATCAGACTGGTTAGGTAATTGGGGAGCGGAGGGTCATACTAGTCCGGAAATTTTTGAGATTCTATTTATTTTAAAATTGCCATATTTGATCCTGGATATCTTAGTCGGTTTGCTGATTTACAAATTGCTGCCGGGTGAGGTGAGACGGGTTGGGTTGATTGTCTGGTTTTTTAATCCGTTTAATTTATATATTATCTATGGATTATCTAACTTTGATATCCTGCCGGCAGCACTGACCTTTTTGGGATATTATTTTTTTATCAAGGAAAGGTTTACTAAAAGCGGACTGTTTTGGGGTATGGCGATCGCCACCAAACTGTATCCGCTGATTTTTTTGCCGGTGCTGGCGATGGCATTACTTAAAAAAGGTCGTTTTGGGGAGTTAATGTGGTTTAGCTCCATGGTCGGGTTAGTCATGGCAGCATTGACTATTTGGCAGCTGAAGGATTTTTTGGCAGTTGGCAACAGCGGCTTGATTGCGATAGTCTTGGAAAATACACTCAGTCTTCCTGGTAATATTCATGTACCGATTTTTGCAGTTGGATACCTGATTGTTTTGGCAATACTGATTAGCTCAAAGTTTGATGTCTGGGCCGTCAATGTCGGGTTGGTAGCGATTTGTTTTTTAATTTATGGAATGTCACATTACCATATACAATGGTTCCTCTGGTGTATGCCTTTCTTGGTAATGATGGTCAGCCGAAACCCTAAGTTGGTTTGGGTCTTTGGGCCGGTTGGTTTAGCCTTTCTGATCAATGCGTTGAGTTTTCAGGACGGGTATTTAACGCTGGGTTTGACCAGCCCGGTCTTTCCAACTATCTATCAGTCCGGATCGGTTGAGGAGAAAATCTCGGGGATTGTAAATTGGCCGGCAATGATAGTACTAGCCGAAATGATTATGATAGCAGTTGGTGCTTATTTAATTTTAATGATAATTGTGACTAAAAAAGCGATCCGGAGGCAGCAATAAGTATGGCCGGGCGATTGTTTTGGGGTTTGCTGATGGTGGATTGTCTGATGTTTCTGGGGTTAATCTTGACTGCAACTGTTTGGTTGAGTGAGAGGACTGTGATCCAAAACAATCTTGAACCCGTCAGAGAGGTTCAGGTTTATCTCAACCATCCATTTGAGACGTCTCTAACTATCCCGTGTTCAAATGTGTATGCCATCTTCATAAGAATGATTAACCCTAATCTTGAGAACCGTGGTCTGATGGCTTTTGAAATTTACCGGCAGAATGGAGAGTTGGTTCGCCAGATTCCATTTTCCGGCAGTAACATAGGGGTTAACGATTGGGTCAGGTTTCAGTTTGAGCCGCTGACCAAAGCGGTTGATGAACCGATCAATATAAAATTGACATCTGATTCAAGCAGCTTACTTGGTGCAATTGAAGTATCTTTAGATAATCAGGATCAGATCTTGTTCCGGTCTTATTCTAAAAAACCCTGGTTAGAGGTGGTGCGGGCGAGCTGGGTCAGTTTTGCTGATCGTTTCAGAAATCAGGGTTGGTTTAGTCAACTTTATGTCGGATTGGTGTTATTGATGGTGCTGCTAATACTGATGCCTGACAAGATTTTGAAGTTAGTTAGTAAAAAGGTGATAGTAGGGTAGGCTTAAATCGAGATTATGCAGATCGTTTACTTGACCGTGTTCGGAAAGTAAGATGAAAGGCTCGGCGGGTATTTGTTGGTTGTCTTCAAACAGGTTAATGTGGTCTTTAAAGTAGATTCGCTGGTAAAATTTGGCACTTTCCCCTTCGGCTGCCATCAATCTTCTCGAAACATAGGGAGTGCGTGAGGTCAGTTTGGCTTGCTCGGATAAAGCTTCGAAGGCTTGATATTTGGTTAGATCACCAAAAGCGTAACGGGAGTCTTGAGGGTAGCTAAACCAGTAGTAGTTGATAAAATCTAGGTAATTGATCGCCAAAAAACAAATTAAACAGATGGTCAGGAGGCGGACTTTGGTGTCCTTGAGGTGTTGGATTAACCATTGAGCGGCCAGAGTGCAGATTAGGATGTAGGGAGGAATTAGAGTCATTAGTCGGCTGGCGCGGTGAACTGAGTTGACTAGTCCATAAAGCACTGGTGCTGTTAGAAATGCCAGAATTATCAACCACCAGAGCTTGTTGACCTTAATAGCCAAGTAGAGCCCGAAGATAAATAATGGTAGGGTGGTGAGTAAGAACATGCCGTGCTTGAGAGTGGAGTGGAAGATCAGTTCATCGCCGCGGATGTATAAAAACGAGAGGTCGAAGCTGGAGAAGTAAGGATATAAAAAAGCATAAATAGAATCGATCGAGGGTTGTTGTTTGTCGAAAATAGCGCCAGGATACTTAGATTCAAGTAGCGGAATAACGGCAAAAAACGGCAAAATTGACAGACTGAAGATTAAAGCATCTTTCAAAAATTTGGCGAGAGTGGGTTTAGTCCGATGGCTTAAGTAATCCCAAGACAGATAAAAGGTTGTTAGAATAGCCCAAACTGGAACAGTTGCCCGCATTCCCTTGTAAGAGTAGAAACTAAGTCCCAGGCTGAAGGCAGCCAGAACCAGGTATTTGGAGTTCGGTTTTTGATGGAAGAGGGTCAATGAGATCAACCAAACTAGAGTAAAGGGGATGGGCATGATATTGTCAAGCGCTAAATGGCTTTGAATCATTACTAAAGGTGTGGTTAAAAAAAGCACCGTCGAGACAACAGCCATTTTAAGATTAATCAGTTTGGTGGTTAAATAAAAAATGAAGATACAACTTAGAATTAATATGAGGACTGTGCTGAGTCGAAGATTTAAAATGGAAGGGCCAAAGATTTTAAAAAGGGTGGTTAAATAATACTGGGTGATTGGTTGACGCCAATCTTTGCCGTCAATCGAGAGGACGAAAACCGGGAGGAAGCGGCCATTTTGGTCATGGAGAGTTTGGGAAAGTAAGATGGCGTTATAGCCGAAAGCCGCCTCGTCAATTGTCAGTCCAGAAGGGACGTCCAGAATCCGGTAGCTAAAAAACAGGCCGATCAGGGTTAGAGCCACCAGGCTAAGGCCGATTTTGCCGTAAATATTGAGGCTAAAAATTCTGTTCAGCAGTTTGGTCAACTTAAATTTAATATATCATATTGGTGGGGGAGAAGAACTAACACCTCGTCAGATTTTTGAAAAAGCGTTCGCGCTGATTCGGGGTAAGTCAAGGTAGTTCCACGCTCACTCAATGTTACGTCAGTACCAGCTCGGATTACCTATCTCCATACCCACTCTATCTCAACTGACTACACAAAGTTTTTCAAAAACCTGACTTCGGTATTAATTCTTCAAAAAAAAATTGAGACTGCGAGGGGTGACACGAAGGAAGGGTTCCCGCTCGCGCGGACTGATAAGGAGCACGTGCGGGAGGGAATTCGGGGCAGGACCCGGAGCTAACTATTAAGCATAGTTGATTGGTTAAAGAGGGGGGATTTGTGTAAAATGAATAGGAGCGTGATTAATTTTATGGCCTCATTTTTTCGAAGACACCCGACCAGCTGTTATCTGGGGTTGTTACTTTGTTTGGTGTTTCTGACTTTTTGGACGATGCTCAAACCCGGTCTGTTTTCAATGCAGGATTACCACACTTTCAGATTGTATGAGTTCGATAAATGCCTGAGCGATTGGCAAATACCCTGCCGCTGGACGCCGGATGCCACTTTTGAGTATGGTCAGCCGACCTTTAATTTCTATGGTCAATTGACCTATTGGTTTGGCCAAATTTTCAGACTAGTCGGTTTTGAGGTGGTAGATACGGTCAAGGCTTTGTTTATCAGCTCGCTGGTTTTATCGGCAGTGGGAATGTTTGTCTTAGCCCGTCAGGTCTGGAAAAACGATCTTTCGGCTTTGATCAGCGCCCTGGCCTATACTTTTGCGCCGTACCGGGCGGTTGATGTTTATGTCCGCGGAGCATTACCTGAAGCGATCGGGTTTGTCTTTTTTCCACTGATAATTTATTTTTTTAATGAGTTTTTGGACAAGCGGCGGATTTTGTCAGGTTTGTTATTCGGCTTGAGTTTTGGAGCATTAATCTTGACCCATAATCTATCAGCGTTTATGCTGATTTTTTTATTTGGTGTTTGGGCCAGTTACAAAGTAGTGCGCGCCAAAGCCTGGAAGATGGTGCCGTGGCTGATATTGATCGGGGGAGTGGTCTTAGGATTGGTCTCGTTTTATGTCTGGCCGGTGGTGTTTGAGAGTCAGTTCGTGACAATCGATCGGACAATCATCGGATTTTACAATTATAATAATCATTTTGCGACACTCAGGCAGTTACTCCTATCGCGATTTTGGGGTTATGGTGCGTCGGTTTGGGGAGATCAGGATGGGTTAAGTTTGTCGGTTGGTCAAATCCAATGGATCTTGCCCATTTTGATTGCAGGTCTGATCATAGCCCGTAAAAAATTTAAGCAATACGGGAATTTTTGGGTGTTGTTTGGGTTGGGTTGGTTGATGCTTTTTTTAACCCACAATAAATCGGTACCGATCTGGAATATGATTGCACCAATGGCCTATATTCAATTTCCCTGGCGGTTTTTGGGATTAGCGGTCTTTGCATTCAGTCTGAGTATCGGTTGTTTAAATTTGTTGATTGGGCCGGGCCGATGGCGAGTCGGAGCGGTAGCAATTTTAGTGGCCGGTTTGGTAGCTTTGAATACCAGTTTCTTTTTTGAGGACCTTTGGAACAGAGTGGATGATCGAAAACTTTTTTCGGGGTTGTCTTATCAGGACCAGATTTCCTCCTCGGCGGGGGATTATTATCCTAATTTTGGAATTGATGTGCCAGGCAGACCAACTCTGGCGGGTCCGGTATTTTTTGAAGGGAGTGGGTCAGGGCAGCTGATCAGAAAAACCAGTAACCAAGCTAGCTATCAAATCAATATAGATTCGGATGAAGCCGCCGTGAGGATGCCGATCGCCTATTTTCCCGGTTGGGTGGGGTCAGATAACTCAAAAATGGGGTTTATCTTTCCGAGCGGGGATTATGGGCTCATAAGCACCAGGTTAAAAAAAGGTAGTCATCGGCTGGATTTATCTTTTCGTAATACCTTGGTTCGTGATATCGGCAATAGTTTATCGATAGTCAGCGCCGGAGTATTTGGACTGATGGTAATTATTTTTCGAAAGAAAAAAGTATGAAAATTAAAGCGGCTTTATTATTTATCTTGAGTCTGGGCTTTTTGTTGAGATTTTGGAATCTATCCTCAAATCCGCCGGCCTTGAGTTGGGATGAGGTTAGTCATGGGTACAACGCCTATTCGCTTTTGAAAAGCGGTCAGGATGAATGGGGACAAAGCTACCCAATCGCAAACTTTCGGGCTTACGGAGATTATCCGACGACTTTGTATATGTATATGAGTATCCCGTTTATTGCCACTCTTGGCTTAAACGAAACGGCCATTAGACTGCCTTCGGTCATCTTTGGGACCGGATTGATCTGGGTGATCTATTTACTGGTGTCGACTGTGACCAAAAATCGAATGCTAGGTCTGGTCGGGGCATTTTTAGCAGCAGTTTCACCGTGGGGGATATTAACCAGCCGACAGGTGCTGCAGGCGACGCCGGCGGTCACCTTGATGATGCTGGGGATTTGGTTTTTTTTGAAAAAAAAGCCGGTCTATTTCCTGCTTGGAACGATAAGTTTGGGAATATCAGCCTACGCTTATCATAATACCAGGATTTTGGCGCCGCTGGTGTTTTTAGTGCTGGCGACGTTTTTTGGCCGGGTTTTGATTTTAAATAAAAAAATTGGGGTATTAGTAATTTTGTTAGGAGTCCTTTTTTTTGGTCCACTGATTCCGGTATTAACTTCGGGTGAGGGTTCAGCCCGGGCGGCATGGGTGGGAATTTTAGATCAGGGAGCGATCAATCGGATCAACGAAGGCAGAGGCAGCTCCGGTCTGCCGGGACCGCTGCCAACTATACTTAACAATAAATATCTCTATTTTGCCACTGTCAGTGGGGTCAATTATATCGGTTATTTTAGTCCGCAGTTTTTAGCGTTCGAGGGCGGGACACAATATCAGTTCAGTGTGCCGCATTTTGGGCTGATTAATCCGCTTGAGCTGCCGTTTTTTTACCTAGGGTTATTACTAGCGCTTGTCCGATTGAGGAGGTTTGACCATAGGAAAGATATGGGGTTGGAGCATGTAATGTTGATTATGCTGCTGATTTCACCGCTGCCGGCAGCGATCACCCGGGATCCATACCAGGTGGTTAGAGGTTTAACGATGATGCCCTTGGTGCATATCTTCGCCTGTTTAGGCGGACTCGTCATCTGGAATTACCTAAGGAGGTTGTCGAAAAAATTGACTATCGGGATACTGGTTGCAGCACTTTTAATCGGAGTCGTTTTTGAAGTTAGTTATTTGGATAACCTATTTCGAAGTTACCCAAAGGATTATGCTTTTGCCTGGCAATATGGCTATAAACAGGCGATTGAATATGCGTTGGCCAATCAGGACAGGTATTCTAGAGTAATGTTTACAAAAAAATACGGCGAGCCCCATGAATTTGTGCTGTTTTACAGTCAATCTGACCCGGTAATGTTTCGCTCTGATCCAAACCTTGTCAGATACAATCAGAGTAATTGGTATTGGGTGGATAGTTTTGGTCGATATGAGTTTATTAATGATTGGGAGATTGAGGAAAAAACTAAAGAGCGCAAAAACGTTTTACTGGTGACTAGTCCTGGTAATTATCCAAAAACTGCTAAACTTCTGAAGACGGTTGATTATCCCAATGGACAATCAACTTTTGATATCGTGGAGTTAAATTAGGATGTTTCTGAAAAGTAAGCTGGTTCTGATTATAATATTGGTTTTAGCCGCCAGTTTGCGGCTGTGGAATTTGTCCGATGTCCCACCCTCGTTGACCTGGGATGAAGCGGCTTTGGGTTATAATGCCTACTCAATTTTAACAACCGGCCGTGATGAGTACGGTAAATTATTACCGATTACTCTCAAATCGTTTGGTGATCATAAGCCGGCCCTCTATGCTTATCTGGATATACCGTTTGTGGCTTTGTTTGGGTTAAACGAGCTGGCGGTTAGGTTGCCGTCGGCAATCTTTGGGGTTTTGGCTATTTGGGTGGTTTACCTTTTGGTGATGGAGCTGTTTGGCCAGAAAAGACTGGCTCAGTCGGTCAGTTTGATGATGGCCATTTCACCACTGGCGATTCAGTTTTCGCGGCCGGCTTTTGAGACAAACATTGCCTTTGGGCTGAATTTGGCGGCGATACTGCTGTTTATTAAAGCCCTTAAAAAGCCACCTTTATACTTTTTGTCATATGGACTTTTTGGGCTGTCACTGTTTGCCTACCAATCATCTAGACTATTTGTGCCAATAATCTTTGTGACTCTGTTAATATTGTATCGTCGCCAGATTGTGGTTGATCGAATCTTTAAAATTAGTTTAGGTTTTTGGGTGGTGGTTTTAGCTGTGTCAGCGCTAGTTATCCTCGGTTTCGGTCAATCAGATAGATTGGCGGCTTTGAATTTATTTTCATATCCTCGCAGACCAGAATATGTTCAGCTGATTTCAGCTGAGGATGGTTACCCGATCACTAGTTGGCAGTTTCAGGTCCTACACGGCGAGTGGTGGGCATATGTTAGGGGTCTAGGTCAAAGATATTTATTGTATTTTTCGCCAAAAATGTTGTTTATGGAGGGGGATGTCAGTTTGCGAAACCGGGTACCCGATTTGGGTTTGCTGTATTATTTTTCGGCGGTACTAATCCCACTAGGGTTATATTCGTTGATGAGATTGAAGGGGACAGGAGTTTGGTTGGTATTGATCTATTTATTACTATCGCCAATTCCGGCGGTTCTATCGCGAGATTTAATTAATGTGATCAGGGCCTATAATTTAGTGTGGCCGTTGTCGTTTTTGGAGGGAGCCGGGTTGATGCTAGTTTGTAGTTGGATCTTCAAATTGAAGACCTGGTTGAAATGGGTCGGTTTTGGGGTGATCGGAATGGTGATGACCTTTAACATCGCCATCTTTTTGGAACGCTATTTTATTCACGCGCCGATTGAGTACTCACAGGGTTGGCTTTACGGATACAAGGGGCTGTTTAATTATTTAGACAACTTGGACTTAACAAAATACCAAAACATTGTTATCACTGATTATTATGGACAGCCTTATATTTATTACCTTTTTTTTAGTAAGTACCCGCCTGCGGATTATCAAAAACAGGCTAAGCTGGATCAAAAAAATGTCGATGTTGGGACAGTCCGTCAGATCGATAAATATCATTTTCGCTGGATCGATAGATGGGCGGATCGCAACACTAAAAATAGCTTGCTAGTGGCCACCCCGGATGAGATTAAAGATGATGAGTTGGCTAAAGAACCAGAATGGAAGTTGTTGAAAGAAATTAAATTTTTAGACGGTCAAACGGCTTTTAGGGTGATTGAAACTTTATGACAAGATTTGATAATAGAGCATATTTGAAACTAGCGGGTCCTGCCCCGAATTCCCTCCCGTACGTGCTCCCTTCGGTCCGCGCGAGCGGGAGCCCTTCCTTCGTGTCACCCGTAAACTTCATAATCGAGAAGGATTTCGGAAATCATGAAATATAAATCATTTTTGATATTTATCGTTGTTTTAGCGGCTGTTTTGCGGTTGTGGAATTTGGGTAGTTTTCCGAATGGATTGAATGCCGATGAGGCATCGCTTGGGTATAATGCTTATTCGCTGTTGCAGACCGGGAAGGATGAATATGGGGTTAGTTGGCCTCTCACTTTTAAGTCTTTCGGAGATTATAAACCGGGTTTGTATGTTTATTTGGTGATGCCGCTTGTTTTGACACTGGGATTAAATGAATGGGCAGTTCGGCTGCCGAGCGCGGTGTTAGGAATTGGGACAGTGGTGTTAATTTACTATTTGGGGCGGAAAGTTTTTAAAAGCGAAGCGGTTGGGTTGGTGTCTGCCGGACTTTTGGCAATTACTCCGTGGCATATCCATTTTAGCCGGGGCGGCTGGGAGAGTAATGCCGCTACTTTTTTTATGACTTTGGGGGTCTATTTGTTTTACAAATTCCAGGACAGTCATCGCTTCTTTTTGGGGAGCATGGCCTCGTTTTTGACTGCGATGTACCTTTATCAAAGTCCCAGGTTAGTTGTGCCTGTATTAGTGGTGTTGTTATTTATTAGCAATCGTGGAATGGTAATAGGATCATGGAGAAAATTGGTGATACCGGTGGTGATTTTGGTTTTTTTGACTATTCCGCTTTTGCTACAACTTTTTGGTGGAGGAGTTAGTGAGCGGTTTAACGGTTTGTCGTTTTTAGCTGATAGTGGGCCGACCTCGAGGTTGGAGCAGCTGCGGGGGGAGCATATAAATCCGGATTCTAAATTAACCAGAATTCTTCATAATAAAGTGACAGCCTATACTCCGGAGTTTATTGGTCACTATTTGGATCACTATAGTCCGGATTTTTGGTTTATCAATGGGGAGGAGGTAAATCGAAATCGGGTGCCGGAAACAGGCCAGTTTTATCTGTTCGAAGCCCTATTTCTAGTTGTGGCGATATATTACTTGTTGAGAGGAGCAAACTTAGGGTTAAGTACCTTGCTAATTTGGGTGGTGGTGGCTCCACTGGCATCAGCTTTGACTTTTCAGACTCCGAATGCCTTACGGTCGTTAAATATGGTTATTCCGCTGACTATTTTGATGGCTTTTGGTGGAGTAAAGCTGTACCAGCTGATGAGATTTAAACTTGTCAAGATGGGGTTAGTAGTCGGACTAATAGCGATAGCTAGTTTTGAGTCGATCCATTACTTGGAATCATATTATATTCATTATCCAAAACGTTATCCAGAGGCCTGGGAATACGGGTTTTCTGAGATGGTGACAAAATTAGAGCAACTTCAAGGACAATTTGATAAAGTTGTAATCACAGATCGATATGATCAGCCTTATATTTTGACGCTTTTTTATCAAAAATATGACCCAGCCATTTATCAACCGCAAGCACGCTTGTCGCCACGGGATCGGTTTAATTTTGGGACAGTGGTGGGGTTTGATAAATATGAGTTTAGGTCATTTACCAAAGATGAGGTTTCGAAAACCCACAAGACTTTATTTATCGGAGCGCCCAAGGATGTTGAGGGGGCTGGAGGCAAGTTTGACCAGATTAACTATCCCAATGGACAGCCAGTCTTCATATTTTTGCAAACATGATTAAATTATCAGTCGCTATTGCAACATTCAACGAGGAGCGAAATATCGGTGATTGTTTGCGATCAGTTAAAGCGATTGCAGGTGAGATGGTAATTGTGGATGGGACCTCGAGTGATCGGACGGTCGAGATAGCCCGTGAGTTAGGTGCTAAAGTTATAGTTACTGAAAACCCGGCGATTTTTCATATCAATAAACAGAAATCGTTTGATTTATGCATTGGGGACTGGATTTTGTATTTAGACGCTGATGAGCGGGTCTCGAAAAAGTTAGCAGACGAAATTATTGAGGTTATAAATATGACAGATGAGCAGCGGAGCCAGTATCAATCGAAACTAAAGGGGCGGAAATTGTTTTTGCGGCACCAGCGATTGTTAGAGGAGCGTGACGGACAAATCGGAGACAATGATGGTCAAATAAACGCTTATTTTTTGGCGAGGTTGAACTTTTTTTTAGGAAAATATTTGCGTTACGGGGGAGTCTATCCTGATGGGGTGATCCGGCTGTTTAAAAAGGGTAAGGCCTTTTTGCCGGCCAAAAGTGTTCACGAGCAGATGGTAGTGGTGGGACGGGTGGGTTGGCTCGAGAATGATTTAATGCATATTGATTCGCCTAACTTTAGCAGGTACTTGCAGCGGAATAGCCGATATATTGATTTGCTAGCAGGTGAACTAGCCCAGCAGAAAATTGGCAAAGGTCTGGGTCAATGGTTAGACTATTTGTTGGTCAAACCAATCAGCTGGTTTTTGGTGACTCAGCTTCGGCATAAAGGTTTCTTGGATGGTTTTCAAGGGGTAGTCTTCTCATTTTTTTCGGCACTCAGATTTCCAAGAGCTTTTTTTCGATACATTACTAGAGACAAGATCCAAGAGACAAAAAAAGTATGAGAGTTGGAATAAATAATTTGCCGCTTAAATCAGGACATGAAAGCCGGGGGATCGGTAATTATACTCGAAATTTAATCAGTGGACTTAAAGAGTTAGGGGTTGAGGTAGTTGAGTTTGGAGATTTAAACAAACTGGAGACAGTCGACGTAGTGCATTATCCGTTTTTTGATTTAGGCTTTGCCAGTTTACCGTTTCGAAAAAGATTTCCGAGCGTGGTCACAATCCACGATGTGACGCCACTGGTATTTTCAAAGCATTATCCGATGGGAATTAGGGGTCGGATTAATTTTGCCCGTCAAAAATTATCCTTAAAAGGGGTCAAAGCAGTAGTGACTGATTCAGCCTGTTCGAAGAAAGACATTCATGAATATCTAGGTCTTAAAAATGACAAAATATTTACTGTTTATCTGGCAGCCGGAGATGGATTTCGAATAATTAAGGACCTCAAACAGTTAGAAAACATTCGCCACAAGTATAATTTGCCTGAACGTTTTGCGCTCTATGTTGGAGATATTAATTGGAATAAAAATCTAGTCGGGGTGGCGCAGGCCGCCCGTCAAGCGGAGATTGATCTTGTCTGTGTGGGTAAAAATTTCGAGAACCGACAGAATCTGAATCATCCTGAAACGCAAAGTTTTAAGCAGTTTTTGGATGAGTTCGGTGACGATATAAGAACTCACATAATCGGTTTTCTACCAGATGACGAGTTGGCGACTGTCTATAATTTGGCGAGGGTAGTGTTACTGCCATCTTTTTATGAGGGATTTGGATTAACAATTTTGGAAGCCCAAAAAAGTGGAGTGCCGGTGATCACTAGTAATATTGGTTCGATGATAGAAGTCGCTGGAGATGGAGTTTTACTGGTAGATCCAAGAGTCAAATTGGAAATAGTTAATGCAATAAAAGAGCTTGATAGCGATAAACAATTACGGGAAAAATTGATCAAGAAAGGGTTGGAGAATGTTAAGCGGTTTGATTGGGTAAAAACTGCCAAACAAACATTGGAGGTTTACAAATATGCGCTTAAAGCTGACTAGTCTTCGGGATTGGCAGATTGTGGTAGGTTTTTTCTTAATTTGGCGACTTAGTTTGGTACTGATATTAGAATATGGCAGTAGGTATTTTCCGTTTGGGTTTACCGATCGATTTTTAGGAGGCGGGATAAATAACTATGTGCGATTTCCGCAAGTTTTTGCCTGGGCAAATTTTGATGGCGAGCATTATTTGTCAATTGCTTTTATGGGTTATTCGAATCTGCAGCAGGCCTTTTTTCCCATGTATCCGATATTGATCAGGTTTTTTTCTTGGCCTTTCCTGGTAGATTTTAGTAACCATTACCTAATAGGCGCGATCATCGGACAAATTATTTCTAATATCAGCTTACTAGGAGGGTTGTTGTTATTATTCAAATTGATTCAGATTGACTATCCAAAAGAGATAGCCGTATTGACGGTAGGTTTACTACTGCTTTTTCCAACATCGTTTTTCTTTGCCGGTGTTTATACAGAGTCATTATTTCTACTACTAAGCGTGGCCTCATTTTATTTGGCTCGTCAGGGAAAGTGGTGGTGGGCTGGGGTTGTCGGGATGGCAGCCTCGGCTACTCGAGTTTTTGGTGTGTTGCTGTGGCCTGCCCTGCTGCTGGAAGCCTGGCAGCAAAAAGTTGGATTAAAGAGATCAGTGGGACTATTTTTGGTGCCGGTTGGGTTGCTTGCCTATATGGTCTATTTAGGGTTGAGTACAGGGGATCCGATTAGGTTTTATAGCCTTCAAAGTGCGATTGGAGAACAACACCAAACTGGATTAATTTTGCTACCACAGGTCTTCTTTCGCTATTTTAAGATTTTACTAACTACCTCAATAGGCAATCCGATCTATCAAACTGTTTTTTTGGAATTATCGGTGGCGATATTGATGGTGTTTCTTTGCAGTTTAGTGTTTTCTAAAAAAATGCGCTGGTCGTACATTTTTTATGGGGTTGTTAGTTTTTTGGCGCCAACCATCCAAGGTAGCTTTTCTTCAACACCGCGCTACGTCCTGGTTATTTTTCCGTGTTTTGTGGCGTTGGCCTTATTTTTTAGTAAGCTGTCTGTATTAATTAGACTGTTGACTATTTGTTTGCTGGTGACTTGGCTAATCGGAGAGTGCTTATATTTTTTGAGAGGTTTTTGGATAGCATGAGGAAGTATGATGATGATTAAACTCGCCAAAATTATCCGCCATCCTTTTTTTTCCGGTAGCATGGTGATGGTAGTTGGGTCAAATGCAGTCAATGTATTGAATTATCTTTATCATCCATTGATGGCTCGGTTACTGGGTCCCGAGAGCTACGGCGAACTTGCTTCGTTGATTTCTTTATTGGGATTGTTGCTGCTACTTCCGATGGCTCTTGGGTTGGTGGTGACAAAATTTGTTTCATCTAGTAACGATAGTCAGCGGGCTGTTTTGATCAGAGTGCTAAACAAATGGAATTTGCGATTGGGCCTGCTACCACTGATGGTGATAGGTGGAGGATCTTTTTGGATAGCTGATTTCTTAAAACTGTCAAGCCAGGCTGCGGTTGTTATTTTAGGGGTAATTATTTTTCTCTATTTACCGATGATGGTAGTCAGAGCGAGTTTGCAAGGATTACTCAGGTTTAAAGAATTAGTCGCTAGTTTAATTTGCGAAAGCAGCCTTAAGATTATTGTGGGTGTGATACTAGTTAGCTTAAGCTTTGGTGTTAATGGCAGCTTGGTTGGTTTTGGCCTAGCTACTTTGGTGACATTATTAATTTTTCAGAGTCGATTGAAGCTAAATGTCAATAAGAATGAACACTCAGAAGTAGATTTTAGAAAGTTGTTCAAATTTTCAGGACCCGTGTTAGTTCAGTCACTGGCGATTGGATCATTTTACTCAACCGATTTGATTTTGGTCAAACACTTTTTTAGCTTACAAGAAGCCGGAGTTTATGCGGCCCTGTCAATCTTAAGTCGAATTATTTTCTTCGGGTCTTCGCCAATTACGATGGTGAGTTTTCCGATGATAGCTAAAAAGTATGCCAGAAAAGAAAAAGTTGGAGAGTTGTTGGCCTTAAGTGTGTTGTCAGTCGCAGTGATCTGTTTGTTGGTGGTGCTGGTATTTTGGTTGTTTCCTGCCCAGGTGATTAGTTTGCCGTATGGACCTAAATATTTGAGTGGGGTAGGGTTGCTGGCTTTGTTTGGGGTGTCGATATCTTTTCTGGCCATATCTAATTTGTTGTCAAACTTTTTGCTGGCGATTGGACGGGAAAAAATCACTGGCTTATTGGCGGTTGGTGCGCTGATTCAGGGAGTTGGGATCTGGTTTTGGCATGGCAGTTTACTGGAGGTAATTATGATTTCAGCTGTTGTTTTGGGAATAGTGTTGGGTGTTTTGGGGGGTTACTCTGTTTGGGTGTTGGGGTTGGTGAATAGGCGAGACGATGGTTAATATTGAAATTAGCCTGATCCTGTGACAGAATGGGAGGCAAGTGGCCAGAAATAAAAAACTATTGTCAGTGATTGTGCCGGCCTACGCTCAAGCTCATACAATTAAAAATGACCTTGAAAATATCGACCGAGTGCTTAAAAAAGGACTGCGGGGTTATGATTATGAGGTGATTTGTGTAGTCGATGGTCGCGTTGATTCAACCTGGCAGGAGGCTAAAAAAGTAATTCGGCCAAAGATCAAAGTGATTGGCTACCAGCATAATAAAGGCAAAGGTTATGCGGTCCGTTATGGAATGGCCCGCTCAAGGGGAGATTTGGTGTCGTTTTTGGACGCAGGTATGGAGATCAGTCCGGTCAGCCTGATGATGCTGACAGCCCACCTGGAGTGGTATAAAGCCGATATTATAGTCGGTTCAAAGCGTCATCCGGTGTCAAGGGTGAATTACCCGATTTTAAGGCATATTTTAAGTATTGGCTATCACACTGGTGTAAAGCTGATGTTTGGGGTGCCGGTGAAGGATACCCAAAGCGGTATTAAAATTTTTCGGCGGGAAGTACTGGAGAAAGTTTTGCCGAGATTACTGGTTAAAAAATATGCGATGGACATCGAGATGCTGGCTGTTGCTAATCGGTTGGGTTTTAAGCGGATTTTTGAGGCGCCAATCGAGGTGGAGTTTGATCAGAGTACCAGTAGCATCAATTGGCGGGTGGTGACACGGATGGCCTGGGATAGTTTAACGGTTTTTTACCGGCTGCGGATTCTGCGCTACTACGATGATCACAACCAACGCCGTTGGGTGATGGATCCAGAGCTCCGATTTAGGGTGAATGTGGGGTAAAATTGTAAATTATGGTCGATCTTGCAGAGACTAGAGCCAAGTTGACATATCTGGCGGCTAAAACAATCTTAGAGAAGGCTGTTCCGCCGGTTCGATTAAATGTTAGGCCCGCTTCTCTTGAGACGGCTAGAAAACGGGAGGCTGAGGGAAATTTTCAACAAGCAGCTGTTGACTATTATTCGATCCTGAGAAATTCTAATCCAGATCTTCAGCTGAAAAAAGAAGCAGCCATCAGTCTGCCGCAACATTTAATTAACCTCGGTAAGTTTGGTCAGGCTGAAAAGTTTCTTGACAAAGCCGAGCGTTTTGCCAGGCGATTAGAGCCAGAGGATGGATGGTTTTTGAGGGCTAGGATTTATGAGAAGCGGGGTTGGATAGCGGATTATCAGCATGGATACGCGGCCTCAGATGTTTATTTTTCCCAGGTTAGAAGTTTGCTTCGGGCTATTTATCCGCAGGATCGAAATTCTTGGCCAATAGCTGTCCAGGAGGTTGATTCGACGGCAACCCATTTTAGGGGTCGCGCCAAGTTCGGCTTGGCCGAGCAAGATATCAAGAGAGACTGGAATTGTGCCAGAGCGATCGAATTTTTCTCGGAAGCGATCAAGTATGATCGGGGGTCTAACTTGAAAGTCGGATTTGGGACTGGTTGGTTGGCCAGATGTTATAACTTGCTCGGTGATTACCGAAGCGCCGATGTGATGTTGGAGGAGATGAGACGATTATTTAGTCAACAACTGGCAAAAGAGCCTGGTAGAGGATTGATGGCGCAGGTTGACGTTTTGGCAGGCTGTTTTCAACTGGAGCGGGGGGATTTGGATGTGGCAATGGATGACTTTGGACACGCTAGATGGATCAGACAGACAATCGAGCCATATCCAAAAGGCTTAGCCGATGCTGATTTGGGGATGGCTGCGGTTTACATCAAAAGAGGCCAGCTCTCCAAAGCAATTCCGCTGGTAACGGAAGCAGTCCGAGTTTACCCGATGAGTCTGTTTAGGGGTGTTATTGGTTCGTAATTTGCTGTTTAAATTAGGGTGATAGGAGATGTATGATCTAAGTAATGTTAAAGTCAATTTTTGTTAGCGCTGATAACATTGATGGTATACAGAATACAGGTGCCAATCACCTGATAGTGTCAGGTGATGGTTTAAACCGGGAGAATTGGCATAATTTGGATCTATTAGGCTTGGATGTTGGGATTAGTCTGATTGCTTTCGAGAAGGGTGCGTGTCCGGCGGATCCAGCGGCAGTCAAAGCATTACTGGAGAAGATAGAGTGGGTAATGCAGTTTAGCCCTGGAGAAGTTTGGCTGGATTATTTCCGGTTTGGCGGCGATTGCTCGGTGCTGGTAGATGGTAAAATCCCCAATGTTTTGGCTGAATGTCCTTTTTGTAGAGGTCAGGACCGGGTAGAGGTGATAAATAGGCTGCTTCGGCAAATCCGCCATAATTTGGGATTAAATACTAAACTTGGCTTGTTTACGGTGGCGGTACGGGACACTGAGGTTGAAAATTTCGGACAATTGGGTTTGGATTATCATCAGTTGGGTTCATTAGTCGATCTGACATCACCGATGCTGTATCAGCGGATGATGGGCAAGTCAGTGGAATATATTCATCCCTACATTGAGTGGATGGCGGCGGTGACTGGTAAGCCGGTGATGCCGATTATTCAAATAAAAGATATGCCGGATGATTTGCCGGATTTGATGACGGAGCAGGATATCAGAGGGGTCTATGCCGAGGCGGTGAAGGCACCATCGGTCGGAGTCTGTATTTTTTGCTGGAATCATGTGATTGAAAAATATAAACAGACGATGGTGGAAAAGATCCTTTCTGAATAAATCTTGAGATCCTTCGTCGCATGCTCCTCAGGATGACAAGAAAAGGGTTTCCTCTGTAATGGAACCATCTTCAGACAAAAACAGATCCTAAAATTCCCTATTGTGAAGTGAGTTGTGATGAAAGTTTAATGCTTCGTGTTGAACGGTTGTATCAAACTAAAAAAACTACTTGATTTCTGATAAATATAGTTTATTTGAATTTATGTCATTCATCATAAACAGATATTGAACGTCTTCGTATGGAATTGTTTGTAGTAGCTCGTCTAAAATTTCACCATTTGATTCAAGCTTTGAAGTGGCTTTATCCTTCAAATTTTTATCATTTACTACTTTCAATAAATTCGTCATTTCTCCGACTGTCGTTTCATAGCGCTGCGAACCGGTTTCTATCTGATTAATATCTTTATTTTTTACAATATAAGCAAGCTCAGCCAATCTTATATCAACGAGATTTAAATAATAGAGAGTTTTCTTTTTTGGGTCTATATTTATTAGTAGAGTAAATTTTTCCTTTAATCGTTTGAGATCGTAATACAATCCATTTCCAGGATTAACTTTTTCGAACCGTATAGTTTCAACTGCACCATAGACCGGCCGTGTATTAAAAAATACGAAGAAAGTAAATATAAGGATTATTTTCTTCATCATTTAGTGTTTCTTTTATTCGCCGTAGCAATTTGTTTCTTAATACTTAAATTAGGTTGTTTTATGGTTGCTATCCAAAATACAAAAAACAAAATAACATTTAAAATTGAAAAGGGAAAGGCGACGTCCAAAGTGTTGTTAATAACTCTATTAATGCCAGCTCCGTTGATCCCATAAAACAAAAAAAGATTTAAATTACTCATCAAAATCATGACTATCATCAATAAAAAATTATTTCTATTCGACCAGAACAAGACAAATGAAAGTATTATTACTAAAAACAAATGATTTTCGTGAACGCCTGTATTAAAAATAAAATAAGACAAATACGCTATCAGAGAAAACTTTAGAAAACCTTCAAAATTTTTATCACGTCTAAAAAATGTTACTAACGTTATAGAATAGAATAATATAAAAAGTAGCTTAGGTAGTAAATTTATTTCTGGATTAGTTGTATGAATATAAAATGACTCACCATTGGAAAGTCCACCAAACTCTTGAGGCCTAAAAACGTGTAATAAATGAGTAATAACCCAATTAAAATTTAATGCAAAACCACTCAAAAAGGTATGACCGGTTGCTCCTTTAAACGATTGCAAAATCGGCTCAAAACTAAAAATGAGACTTGTAATACCGAGAATTATTAAAGTAGGGAATATAGTTGTAGAGATTAAACGCTTAAAATTTATTCCCTTTAAATCTCGTAAACTTCTCACTTTCAGAATATAGACAAGTATGAATGGAGCAATAATAATGGGTTGCCATTTAATAAGAAAGCTTATTGAATATAGACAAATAGACAGCATAATTTTATTTCTTTTAAGCGCCCATAACGACAACAGTAGAGTTGGTGCGAAAAATATATCGATATATCCTAAGGCAACGGTATTGAGAGCAATAGATATGTATAGAAATAATGTAAGCCAGAAGTTTTTTGTCCAAAGCCAAAATATTAGCAAGGTTAGGAAAAGAAAAGTAATAATTCCTAACTTTATGCTGTTAAAAGTAGTTAGTCCAAATAAACGGCCCACCTTTAGAGATCCAAGCAATATTAAAGCACTGTATGGTGGGTAATCAGATTTATCCAGCTTAAATCCTTCCACAACTCCAAACTTATCAGAGTTATTGACCCACCTTTTCCAAATACTTATATCGCCAGTGCCTGGACTATGTATTGAATACAATACAGAAAATAATAATAAACAAACTGCAAAAAACATTGAACAAATATTTATTATTTTGTTACGCATCTTTTTTAATTATACACACCACTTAATTATTGAGCAATAATATGAAGCCATGCAGACAAATCTATTAGCAAAGTAAAACTTATTTCGTCCATCAGGTTGAGCTAGATAATTTTTACTCGAACTAGAAATACAATTTCCCCGCATTCAGCTAGTACCAGATCGTTTATATTTTATCGACAGCGCGGATATAACTTTGTTGACTTCGTTCTTTCTTCGGTATATAACTAACAGCATGTGTGGCCGCTTTGGTCAAGTTCAATTAGCTGATTTTCATGATAGATATGATCTGGGATAGGGCACTTTAGACACCAGAAATCTAAAACCACCCAAACCTCGGTACAAAATAGCTCCTATTCAGTTTGAGCCAGTATTGCTCAGGAAGGTGGTAATAAAACACTTGAGAATATGAAATGGGGTTTAACTCTTATTGGGTAAAAGATATCCGAATTGGTAACAAATCCCGCTAATGAAACGGAGCATTATTCAGTCTCTGCCAGGGTAATTAATCCTGATTTCGATGATCCTAATGTGATATAGCAGATTTAATTTCAAACAGAAACAGTTTTTTAACCTCAGTAGATAGATGAAAAGCAAAACATTTGAAAGCCCTATAATCTACTTTGTCTCC
>CAZXEW010000018.1:0-1732 GCA_964640215.1 uncultured Gammaproteobacteria bacterium | reverse complement strand
CATTTTATGCGTTTAATACTTCTATCAAATTATCAATGGTTCTTTCTATGGAAAAATCCCCGGACCTAACCAAAGCATTTCTTGACAACTTTTCCGCAAAATCAGGTTCGGTATCAATTTTATTTATAGCTTTAACAAAAGCATTTTTATCATTGGGATCAACCAACACTCCGTCAACATTATTGGTGACAATTTCCGATATATTGCCGATATTGGTGGTTACAACCCGCAGACCCAGACCCATGGCTTCCACTATTTGATACGAAAAACTTTCAAAAGAAGTGTTTAGAACAAACACTGTTGCCCGATTCAAATACTCCAAAACTTTTTCCCTTGAAATTGCGCCGGTGAGAGTAACCCGATCTTGCAATTTGAGATCTAAGATTTGAGATTTGAGGTTCTGTCGTTCCGGCCCATCGCCGATTATTATGAGCTTCCACTCCGGCAAATCCAGCATCATTTCTATAACCATATCAAATCCCTTCCACGGCACAAGCCGACCAACTGACACAATAGTTTTTAGGGTTTGGGGTTTAGGCCATTCGGCTCCCTCGGGACTGAGGACTCGGGACGAATGTCTGAGAGCCTCAGGCTCGAAGAGGTTTGGGGTTTGTTTAGAAATTATCCCTCGACCGAGCTCGGGATCCTGAGCTTGTCGAAGGAGAAATCGGGAATTAGAAATTTTTAAATCTATACCATTATATATCGTTATTACTTTATCCGGATTCTTGACCCAGCCCGATACTAGTTTTCTAAAATACTGGCTCGGGGTTATAACAACATCGGCATTATTGACTACAAACTTTTGGATTGATCTTAAAAACTCTACCTTGAACCCGTACTTTTTTTTCTGAAAATCATCTATTGAATCCTTAACCCCAAAACGCTGAACCGACTGTTCCCACACATAATCCCCCGGCACGCGAATAATAAATTTCTTTCGCGCCAATCGTGTGGCCAGAAGAGCCGGCAGACCGGCGCTGATGGTGTCTTGCGCCAAAACAACATCGCTGATCAAGGCCTTTTTGAAGCATACCCAGAAATAAACCAGATGCCGTATCCCCTTAGGCAGGCCTCTGGAGACCCCAGACGGGCCGTAAGTGACTACTTTAACCCCCACACCGCGCTGGGGCAACTCTTTAACCAATAGCGAAGCGTAGGTAGCCGGACCGCCAATATCGGGCGGATAAATTCCCGTAGCCAACAAAATACGAGGGTTTAGGGTATAGGGTTTAGCGTTTAGGGAATTCAAGATTGCTTTCATTTTTGATGCAATTCCATCCCAAGAGTACCGTGCTTCAACCAACTTTCTGCCGTTCTCGGAAAGTTTTCGAGATAATTCAGTATCATTCAAAACTCTAATAATCTTTTCAGTTAAATCTTTCGGATCATCAACTCGGCAAAAAATACCTGTTTCGCCGTCTATTAAAAAATCAGGGATGCCTCCCACTTTGGTAGCGACAACCGGAAGCCCGGCCGCCATAGCTTCCAAAAAAGAATTGCCTAAACCCTCGGAACGAGACGGGCGAACAAATATATCGGCTTGAGACAAATAACGAGGAACTAAGTCGGGATCAATATGGCCGACAAATTTGATCTTATCGGAAACATTTAGATCATTAGCAAGTTTTTCTAGTTTAGATCTATCCGGGCCATCACCCAGCACGGTATTCTTGGGATGGAATTGCATCAAAAATGAAAGCAATCTTGAATTCCCTAAACGCTAAACCCT
>CAZXEW010000017.1:0-12647 GCA_964640215.1 uncultured Gammaproteobacteria bacterium | reverse complement strand
GGGTGAGTTTGGTGGGGTTGATTGGGCTAATTTACACCACACTCCTCTCCTCTATTAGCGCATATTATCTGTTTACCTGGGGTCTGGGAAAAGTTGGAGTAATCCGGGCGGATTTGATGCAGTATTTGCAGCCGGCGGTGGCGGCTAGTTTGGCGATACCACTGCTAAACGAGAGAATTTCGTATTCGTTTATTGTCGGTACCTGCTTGATTGTCCTTGGGGTCTACTGGGGGACCTTGGGCAAGGCTGAACACCATCTGCATCATTTGAGGGGCCACCGGGTTTGACTTAAAATTGAAATAGTAATATTATATAGGTTATGTTTAAGGCATTGGAACATATTCCACCTAAACCTTGGCCGGCTTTAGAACCGGAGTGGTTAAAGTGGGCTCATGGTCAATTTAAGACTAAACCCTGGCTGGGGCCGGTTTTAGTGATGGGCTTTGGGGCCATAGAGTTAAGCGCTTCAACTGGAGCATATATGGGAATTAAAACATTTGGCGAGTCGCAAGTTAATTTTGAAAACTCACGGGCTGATGCCCTGGAGAACTATCTCCGAAATCGCGGTTTAATCTGGTATTGGAATGCAGCTCAGATAGGTATAGCTGGGGGGCTTTTTTTGATCGCGGGTGGCGGTGCGGGTTTGACTAATCAGCTTGATCAAAAACGTTTAGCCTGATATAATGTCGCATAAGGAACAGTTCAAAACGTGAAAGCAAATATTCATCCTCAGTGGTATAACGATGCCAAGGTGACGTGTGCTTGTGGTAATACTTTTACTACGGGATCAACTCAGCCAACCATTAGGTTGGATATTTGTGCCAAGTGCCATCCGTTTTTTACCGGGCAACAGAAGTTTGTCGATACTTTAGGACAGGTGGAGCGATTTAAGAAAAAGGAAGCGATGCACACGCAGAAACAAGTAATTAAAAAGCAGGTGTTAGAGGCTCGTGCCACAAAAGCTCGGGCAGAGAAGAGCGAGAAACCCTCCCTCAAAGACTTGCTGATGCAAGCACGCAAACAAATTCATTCCTAGCTCAGCTCACAGCTAACCGCTCACCGCATACCGCCAATAGTTGCTGGCTGTAAGCAGTACGCCGTCAGCGGAAAGCCGCTTAACATGGATGATTACTTACAAAATCAGCTTGATGAGATTGACAAAAGAATCGGTGAAAACCGGGTGCTTTTGGCGGATCCTGAGCTGGCGGAGTTGGCGGCGATGGAACTTAAAGATTTGGAGCAGCAAAAAGAAGAACTTCAGCTTTCCGCTAACCGCTCACCGCATACCGCTGGGGACGATGAAGAGGTTGGGGAAGATGTCAACCCGAACGTGGCTATTTTGGAGATCAGGTCGGCGGCTGGTGGTGATGAGGCGGGGTTGTTTGCCGGGGATTTGATGCGGATGTATTTGCGCTACGCCGAAGGTAAACGCTGGAAAGTTGAAGAATTGGATCGGTCTGAGGGTGGCTTGGGTCAAATTAAACAGGTGACGCTGCAGATTAAGGGTCCGGGGGCTTATCGGGATTTACGCTTTGAATCGGGGGTCCATCGGGTTCAACGTGTGCCTAAAACCGAAAGCAGCGGGCGGATACATACTTCAACTGCCACCGTGGCCGTGTTGCCGGAAGTACGGGAAACCGAAGTTTACATTAATCCTTCAGATATAGAATTTGAGGCATTTCGCTCGGGTGGGTCCGGCGGACAGAACGTCAATAAGGTGTCAACAGCTGTAAGGGTTAAGCATGTACCTTCCGGAATTGTGGTGACTTGCCAAACGGAGCGAAGTCAGCTGCAAAATCGTGAGAATGCGATGTCGCTGCTGAGGGCCAAATTGTGGGAGCTTGAGCAATCTAGGAATGTCGGCAGTGTTGAAAGTCAGCGGTCGGCTCAAGTCGGTACAGGTGAGCGAAGTGAGAAGATCAGGACTTACAATTTTCCCCAAAACCGCTTAACTGACCACCGGATCGGCAAATCGTGGCATAATCTGGAGGGAATTTTGGAGGGACGGCTGGAGCCAGTGATCAAAGCATTGCAAGAGGCGAAGGAATCTGCAAAAGATGAATCAGCCAGGCAAGAGAATTGATAGATATCCTTCGAAGCGCAGTCGAGAAGATACTGATGGTGGTCCTCCACTTCGGTCCGACTGCGCCAAGGCTACGTTGGATAAATCGAACGATATTAAGGGATGGTCGAATGATATTATGAGAGTGTCGGATCGACCACAGGCTTATCAACGGGGGTGGGTGGAGTTTTTTAAGCTGAGATTCAAGGTGACCCAGGATGTTTTGATACCCAGACCAGAGACGGAGTTGTTGGTCGAGTGGGTGATAAAGGCAAATCCGAAAAGAGTTTTGGATGTTGGCACTGGGGCTGGGAATATTGCAGTGTCGATTGCCAAAAATGTTCCGGGAGTGCGGGTGGTGGCGACGGATGTGTCGAAGGAGGCGTTGGTTGTGGCCAAGCAGAATGCCAGGCTGCATGGGGTTGATGACAGAATCGAGTTTGTAGGGAGCGATTTATTGGAGGGTATTAACAGTCATCCCCGATCCAGTCGGGGATCCAAAGTAGATTCCCGCATTCGCGGGAATGACAAAGAGAAGGGCGGGAATGATAGGAAAATCGTTTTACAGGATGATAGTTTTGATATTATTGTGACGAATTTGCCATATATTCCGAGCGCCCGGATTGATTATTTGGATTCGTCGGTCAAAGATTATGAGCCGAGGGTAGCGTTGGACGGTGGGGAAGATGGGTTCGAGTTGTATCGGAGGTTGTTTAGGCAGATAGATTCCCGCCTCCGCGGGAATGACAAAGAGAAGGGCGGGAATGACAAAGAGAAGGGCGGGAATGACAATAAAGGGAAAGGTATGAAAGGGTTAAAATATTTGGTTGGCGAGATTGATTATACACAGGCTGAAATTGCCCAAAATGAGGCTAATAGGTTCTTTCCAGGTAGTCAGCCAGAAGTGAGGCTTGATTTTGCCCACAAGCAGCGGTTGTTAGTGATTAAATTTTAATCTGGGTCTGCTGGTGATAAGCCTCCGATTGGAAGTTGACGCCAGAGAGCCTCCTGTTTGAGATCTTCAAGGTTTTTTGTACCTCGGTATTTTTGAGCCGTTTTGAGATCAGCCTTGGCCTGGTTTACCACGGCTTCGACTTCTGTACGACTTGGCAGTTCAATACCTGGCGGCCAATTTTCTGGAGGTTGATTGGTTCGAGCCAGTCCTGAAGCAAAGTAGGGAAATTCAACGTTACCCTCAGGAGTAGTGTACTCTTTACCGTAGCCGTTACCGATGCCGCCTGACGGACGTTCTGTCATCTATTTTGATTATAGCATGCCAACGAGCAAAAAAAAGATCCGGAATTTGATTTAGAGCTTATTGCTCGGGGGTTTCTTGGAGGGTGGCAGTGGCGGTGTGGTCTTTGCTGTCGGTCCAGATTGAGAGAGAAATTTTGTCGCCGACTTTTTTGGTTTGGACGATATCTGAGAGTTTGTTGTTGGAATCGATGGCCTGATTATCGATTTTGGTGATAATGTCTCCGGTTTTAATGCCGGCTGAGTCAGCCGGACTGCTTGGAACAACTTCCTGAATATAAGCGCCTTGAGGCAAAGAGTTCATGATTGCCACGTCCCTAGTGACTAGTTGGTAACGTACACCCAGGAAAGGACGGGAGATTTTGCCATTTTGGACAAATTCATTGACGATGGCTTTGACCGCGTTGATCGGGACGGCAAAACCGATGTTCTGGGCGCCGGCGGTGGTGGCAACATTAACGCCAATGACCTGAGAGGCAGAGTTGAGCAACGGGCCGCCGGAATTGCCGGGGTTGATGGCGGCGTCAGTTTGAATGAGATCAGCTAGTTGTTCCATCTCGCCACCAAAGGGATCGCCGGCAGTGACAGCTCGACCGACTCCAGAGACAATGCCAGTGGTAACGGTATTGTCGAATTTGCCGAGGGCGTTGCCGATGGCGATGGCGGTTTGGCCGACTCTAATTTTGGATGAATCACCAAGTTCGAGTTGAGGTAAATCCAGGCCACTGACTTGAACTAAAGCTAAATCAAGGTTGGGATCGCGATAAATTTTGGTGATTTCATATTTTTTGCCGGTTTTGGAGACAACCGTGTATTTCATGTTGGTGTCGGAAACGACGTGACGATTGGTGACGATGACGCCTTTATCGGCCGAGACGACAAAGCCCGTGCCAATGGTATTGTTCTCTGTTCCACCGGGATTGGCGAATGGATTGAACGGGTTGACGATCCGTTGATTGACGCCGATAGCGACTACAGAAGGCGAGGTTTTATCGACCACCGAAATAATGGCATTTTCTTCCTGAACCACGGTTTGGGTCTGGTTGGTGAACGAGGGTTTAATTATTGGAGCAGAATTAAAATTAAAGGGCATTTTTCCGGATGAGGCCAGTGTAAAGGCACCAAATCCGACTAGAACACCGACGATGATAACTACAATCAGTAAACGCAAACTAGGCATAATTTAAGTATTATACTACATAGTTTTGCTGAAAGGGAGCTGAAGATCATCTGATCAAGATACAAATACTGAAGGTAACTTCTCCTCCTTCGTTAAAACTACGGAGGACAGGTCGACTCGTTCCTCGCTCGAAGAATATTTTTCGACCGAAGAGGAGAACTACCTAATTGTATCTTGATTATTGCGCAGCAAGAGCTTTGCTTATTGTCTCTTAGTCCAGAGATTCGAGGGCTTTGTCGAGTTGGGCGTCTTTGGTAGCCTCATCGCCGGCGTCGACTTTGATATCCGGAGTCAGTCCGGTGCTGTGGATCCAGCGGCCATTGGGTGTCAACCATTTGGCGGTGGTGATATGTATGCCGGTACCGCCTGGTAGATCCTGGGTGTTTTGGATAGTGCCTTTGCCGAATGACTGCTCGCCGACTAATTTGCCGCGATTGTTATCTTGAATGGCGCCAGC
This sequence comes from uncultured Gammaproteobacteria bacterium, assembly GCA_964640215.1. Taxonomy (GTDB): domain Bacteria; phylum Patescibacteriota; class Microgenomatia; order Daviesbacterales; family UBA10151; genus CAZXEW01. The sequence continues at coordinate 7,694 of CAZXEW010000017.1, read as the reverse complement.
GACGATTTCGGAGGCTGAAGCAGAGCCTTTGTTGATCATAGTCATCAGTGGAATGTTAAGAAGCTTGCCAACACGATTGACTTTATAACCTTGTTTGTCCCCTGCTCCATCTTCCTGTTGGACGATGTTGCCAGTGGCAATAAATTCAGAGCTGATATAAACCGCACCTTCGAGGAAACCACCCGGGTTGTTACGCAGATCGAGCACTATCGCTTGAGGGGCCTCGGACAAAGTTGCTGAAACAGCATTGTCCCATTCCTCGAAGGTATTTTCGCCAAATCGGGAAAGTTTTAGATAACCGACCCGTTTGCCCTTGGGAGTAGTTTTTTGAGCAGTCTCGACGCTTTTGACAACGATGGTATCGCGATTTATCGAGAGGTCGCGGGGGGCTTTATCGCCGTCATGATAAATTTCGAGACTGACCGCGGTACCTTTAGGGCCACGAATCAGACTGACGGCATCAGGCAAAGAGGTGTTCGAGGTCTCCTGATCGTTGATTTTTATTATCATATCACCGGGTTTGATGCCGGCTTTTTCAGCCGGGGTACCTTGAAGCGGCGCGATGACCACTAGTCTTTTTTCTTTATTGTAGCCGAGTTCAATGCCGACTCCCTCGAAGCTGCCGCCGAGCTCTTCTTTGGTATTTTTCTGAGCGGCCGGAGGCAGGAAAACAGTATAAGGATCGCCGAGCGCCGCCACCATGCCCTGAATCGCCCCATAATACATTTTTTGCGGATCGAGAGCTTTTTTATCGTAATACTGTTTGCTCAAAAGATCCCAGGTATCCCAGAATAACTTGAAATCCAAATTAACGTTTTGAGGAGTTTGCTGATTTTGGAGGTCAAAATTGATATGGCCGTTTTTTAGGTTGACCTGGAGATCACGATGTCCAAATTGCCAACCGGCGGTGAAGGCTAATACGACCAAGATGACTGGAATTAAATTCAGCTTTGAGAGGTTATTTCTAAAGTTGGTCCAGTTCATGGTCAAAATGATTAAAGATTAATGATTAAAGAATTCATAAATCTTAAATCGTTAATCATAAATCTTATATTATCTCTATGTTAGGATAAGGAACCTTTATCTTGCGGGAATTAGTTTCGATTGTCAATAAATAGGTGGTAATGCCCGATTCGAGCGTGCTAGGTGACTGATCAATGGCGATAATTTTGCCGATCGATCCTTGAAAGGGCGGCCAGATCATCCGGGCGGTCATACCGATTTGGATGTCAGTAGCTTGTAATTCGCTAAAATCATTGGCGGTTTGCTCAATTGGCAAAGCGACCTGATGGAGCGCGATAATACTTTCCTTTGTGGCACAGGGCAACAACAGCCGGGGCGGGTTGCCGACAATATAGACAAATTGGTCTTCGTATCTCAGGAGTAAATTGTAGAGATCCTGGGCGATGGGGATGGCTCCGAAGCCCTCGGTAATAATAATGGTGATGCCAACATCGGTGATTATATTGTTGCTGGCTTCAAAGCTGTTGGTCAGAGGCTTAAAACCACTGTAGTTAATACCTCCAGAGATCAGGCCAGAAACACCAAGTTGAACAGCTTTCATGATGGTGTCATATTCCAGTAAGGCTCCGGTTAACAGGATATGTTGGGACATATCGGTGGTAATTTGGGCCGGTTTGGCCAAATTGCTCGGATTTTTGATCAACTTGAGAAGTCCCATCCGCTGTTTTCCGGCACCAATAACGGCGTTAACTTCATTGACTAAAGTTTTGATTGTCGCCTCACCGGTTTGGTTGTTGATATTGTCGATGATGCCATAAACTCCGGAGGTGAGATTGATTTCTTTAGGGAAAAACTTGATCCGTAGGATGCCGGTAGGCTGATTGTAACTCTCGATCAGTCCATCGGTTGGCGAGACGATGAGATTGTTTCCGAAAAGAGATTTTTTGAAAGCTAGCAGTTCGCCTTTATAAATAGTGGACCCCAGAGGCTTTTGGAGGTATTTTTGACCATCACTTTTGAGCACCCCCAATCGTTTAGTCAGGTCAATCGAGAAAAAGCCTGAAGGCGCCAAATAGGTGCCTAAAACCTCATCCGGTTTGACTTCTTGCCCGACAATGACTTTAAAATTACCCTCCCCCCGAAGTGTCCGGATGATATGCGTCGGATAGTTATACTTTATTCTGGTACGGCTGTTGGCTTGGACATTGATCATAGCGGTGGTGGAGTTTTGGAACGAAAATCGATGATTAAGCCGAGGGTACCAACTTGGAGTTTGGCATATGAGAGGTTATCGATTTTGATATCGAACAGGTGATTTGTGGGCAAAGGAACAATCACTAGACGGTTGCCCGGGAGGTTGATTTCAGGCCCAAACTGCGGTGCAGGGGTCAGTTGGCCATCAATGATTTTTGAGGTCAAGATAATGTGATTTGACCTTGGCGGGATTTTGGAAGGACTGGGAATGAGAATCTGACCTTGGCGCTCTTCACCCGTTATCCCTTGAATCAGCAAGTTAGTGTCTTGAGTTAAGCCTAAACCGTCGATAAAACATTCGATTAGACTACTCAGTGGTTTAAAACGCTCTTCAAAGCCGGCCGGAATGGTGATTTTATTTAAGCTGGAATTGTAGAAAACTTTGGCGTTAGTATAAATGCCTTCTTTCAGGAGAGCTAGATCTATTTTCATCTCTTGAGCAGTAGTAGGAATGGTTTGAGGGTAAAGCAGACGATTGGCCAAATAATTTTCAAGGGTGACTGTGCTGATAATCGTGTCTAACCAGCGCAGGATGGATGGTGGAGGCATGGTTGGGAGATTGTTAAATTGTTGAAAAACGCCTGATAGTTTGGGCATGGAACTAGTGGCTAGGAAATAGATGCTAGTCGCTAGTTACACAATAACAAAAAATTGGACTAGTATCTAGTTTAGACTCGGGCGATGAAGGGCATGAGGCTGAGATGGCGGGCGTGTTTAATTTCGGTGGCGACTTGGCGCTGGTGGTGGCTGCAAAGGCCTGAGCGGCCACGGGCGACGATTTTAGCCCGATCAGAGATGAATTTTTTGAGAGCGGCGGTATCAGTATAGGTGGGGGTGGTTTTGTTATCGCAGAAAGCACAGCTGGGTTTGGGTCGAGGCGTGCGGAGAGGTTCGCCGGGTCGGGCGGAATTGGCATTTTTAGATTTTCTCTTTTTGGCAAACATATTATGGCTAATTATATACGATCAGAGGTAAAGCTACAAGTGTACTAGAAGCTTGAGGTCCGATTGAAGAACTAACGCCTCGTCAGATTTTGTTAAAAAACGTTCGCGCTGGTTAGGTGGTGTCATTCCCGCTCTCCCCTTTGTCATTCCCGCGGAGGCGGGAATCTACTTGGGTTAATCTCACACTCACTCATGTTACGTCAGTACCAGCTCTGATTACCTATTTGTCTATCGACTGTATCTCAATGAGTCTTCACTCTAGAACGCTCAAGATGACAAGGAGTTTCTGGACGCGTGGACTTGCCAGAATGACCCTTCGTTCCTCGTTTCTTCTTGCGCTTCGCTCCAGAATGACAATTATGGAGTTTGCGGGGGGGCACGAAGGAAGGGCTTAGAACGGGAGGTCGTCGATGTCGACGTCTTCTTTTTCTTCTTTAGCCACTTTGGTGGGTTTTTCTTTGGGAGTGTCCTCGGCTGGTTGGTCCGATGTATCATCTGATTTGGGGGCTAGCTTTGTTGGAGGAGTTTGACTTGGGGCAGTCTTAAATTCGTTGGCGTCGGTTGACTCTTCATATTCACTGCTACCACTTCGGCTGGTCAGAAGAATCATATCTTCAATGACGATTTCGGTGGTTTGGCGTTGCTGGCCGTCTTGGCCTTCCCAGCTGCGGTTTTGGAGCCGTCCGGAGACGAAGACCCGGTTGCCTTTTTTGAGCAACTGAGAGCACAGTTCAGCCAATTTACTCCAGGCAACAATCCGGTGAAAATCAGCCTCTTCTTTGCGTTCACCATCAGAGATAAAAGTCCGGTTGGTTGCAATACTAAAAGTACAGACAGCAGTACCCGAGGGGGTAAAACGCATTTCCGGGTCGCGGGTGAGGTTACCGATCAATTCAACTCTATTCCAACTTCGACTTGCCATTCTGTTATGTGTAATGTGTGAGGTGAAGTGTGCAATGTCTTTTATCTCACATCACTCATTTCTCATCACCCGTCACTTCTATCTTTTGACTAAAAGATAGCGTAGTATATCCTCGTTTAATTTGACTGTTTTGTCAAGCGCAGAGATGGTTTTGGGGTCGGCTTCAAACTCGTAATGGGCGAAAAAAGCTTTGTCATTATGCTTGATGGTATAGGACAGGTTTTTCGAACCCCAAAGGTCTTCTTTGACGAGTTTACCAAAAGATTTGGTCAGGCTACCCAAAATTGTTTGGCGAGTGGTCTCATCGAGATCGTTTTTCAGTAGTAATGTCAGTTGATAACTATTCACGTTTTTAATCGTTCCAATGCGTATTGTACTTATTTTTGAGCTGTAATACAATACGGAGGTAAACAATGAAACTTCGTTTCTTGTAGGATGCCACAATGAGAGAAAGAGTCTATAAAGATTGGGCGGCTATTACCAAGGAGGTCTTTTATACTAGCGGCGCGCTACTGGTGGTTACTGCCAGATTTGGCAACTCAGCATTGAGAGAAATGGGAGATTTTAGTTATGAGGTGGGTAATATGTTTGCCAGGAAATCCCACGCCGAGATGGCGGTGATTAGCCGGGGATTTGGGCTAGGATTTCATTTACTGAGTGTCCCGATTAAGGCAGCGACTGAAGCTGGGATGATTTTTTTGCCCGAAATTCGCCGCCGTGTCCAGGCATTTAGTTGAGTTGGCAGATTTGGGGTTGATTTCTGAGGAATTGGCATATATCGGCAAATATCTCTTTGGGCTGTTTCTAAAAGTTCTAGCGTCTGGTCTGACTTATGATAGGTGCGTAGATAATTAACTCCGTCTAAGAAAAGTATACCCACTCCTGTTGCAATAGCTAATGGATGACCTCCGGTAAGACCTGGCAGCCAAAATGGAGCTGTAAACGAGCAGGTAGCACGGAGGTCTCTAAGTTTGGATTGCCTTTCAGTATCTTGTCGGGCCTTTTCAAGACGCGAGTTGTGATAATTATTAATATTTATCTCAAGCCAGGATGAATCGAAACGAATGGGTTCTTTTGACATAAGTAATGATAATATTTTTAGGCATATTATTCAAATACTAGTGTTTTTGGGTAATACTTGAGAGTTCTTGACGCAGATTGTCATCTCGAGTGATTAGCGAGAGATCTCTAGGTTTAAATCTTGAGATTCCCTGTTCCTCGGAATGACAAAAATAGTTAATTTGTCAAGAAGTCTGAACTGTTACGTTTTTGGCAATATTTGGTAATAATTGGACATTTCAGGTAATATAAGGACATCCTTCGCTCGCTGTCGGCTATGCAATTATACAGCTCGCTTGGATAACCTTGCCTTTTGCCTAGCAGCAAAACGTTAGGAAATATGGACACAAAATTGATCGAAGAACATCTTTTGCCCAGGCGGGCTGAGATTTTATTTACCATCCGTGACCATAAATTAGTTAAATTTGATTTTATAAAACGCCGATTTTTAGGGGTAAACGAGCGGACTCTGCGCTATGATCTGAAAAAATTGGCTGATGTTGGCTTGATCGTTAAATTAGGCACGACGAATGGAGTTCATTATCGAATAAATGAGCATAAACAAGGTTAAAATTTTAGAAGCGTCGAGGGAACAGATCCTGCCTTTGAAACGCCAAATTCGCAGCCATGATGGTCTTCTTAACGTGGTGGTCCATCCTGATTACCACAAGCGTGATATTGCAGTTCTGCCTCGTGCCCGCTATATTCTAGGATACAAGGAGCTGGTCGCCACTGGTATATCCGGTAGATTGCCATTGGTGGTATTCGAAGAGGAAAAGTTCGGTTATCAGCCAAGTCTGAGTCCACGCGGACATCGGCAGGTTCAAGGCGGCAGCCTTTATACTGTTGAAACAGAATCCGACGATCCGACCCCAGTCCAACGAATCTCTACTGTAACTATGAGTTATGTTCACGCTATGATAGCCCGGTCATCATCGCGGGAAGAAATTTTCCGTCGAAAGGAGCTGATGCTTTGGCAAGGTATTCACAAAATATTTCGGTATTTAGGCGTAACTGAAATACGGTTATCAGGTCAGTATTTTTGGAGGGTTAAGGCAGAGGAGATTGTGAACCCTGATAAGCGGGTTGCTGCTAACTCATATTCTAAACGTCTCAAAAGTTGGTCTAAAGAATACCCCCAGGCCTCACGGTGGATTTCTCCGCATTGGTTACCTGCTGGATGTGTCGGCACAGCAGCAATAATGTTTTTAGAAGGCGGTTTTGATGTTAGCTTTTCTAGTTTGACCTCGCCGGAGGTGATCGGTTTAAAAAATACTTAGGCATTAACTAAAAACTCAATGACATCGCCATCCTTGACGATGTAGTCTTTGCCCTCGGTGCGGATCAAGCCTGTGTGGCGGGCGGATTTGTACGAGCCGGCGGCGATTAATTTGGCGTAATCGATGACCTGGGCGCGGATGAAGCCTTTTTCAAAATCAGTGTGGATGGTAGCGGCGGCTTGGGGGGCTTTGGTGTTTTGAGGAATGGTCCAGGCGCGGACTTCTTTTTTACCGGCGGTCAGGAAAGAGATCAGACCAAGTGTGTGATAAGCTTGCCGGATCAACCTTTCCAGGCCAGTCTCCTCTATTTCCAGTTCTTTGAGATATTCTTGTCGTTCAGCTTCTGGCAGTTCGACTAAATCCTCCTCCAGTTTGGCACAAATAACGATACTGTCCTTCCCACCACCATTGTCATTCCCGCGGAGGTCGAAGATCCCCGAATGGGGGCGGGAATCTATTGGATCCCCGACTGGATCGGGGATGACATTTTCAGTAACACGTTTTGAGTATTCATCTTCTGAAACATTATAGACAGAGAGGATTGGTTTAATGGTTAAGAGTGGGAGTGTTTTAAACCAACTTTTAAGACGCTCATCGCCAATGTGGAATTTTCCTAAAATCTTAGTTCCACCTGAATTATCTTTCCCACCCAAGTCATTCTGAACCCGTTTCAGGATCTCCAGCTTTTCTGTTTCCAGTAGGTCTTTAGCAATTTTAGCTTGTTTTTCTTGAGCTGAAATTAATTTTTCAAGAACCTGCAGATCTGATAATGCCAATTCGGTTTCAATGGTCAACTTATCTTCATCTGGTGCCACACTCCCCTCTCGAATGATATTTCCATCTTCAAAATCTCGCAGAACATGAATGATGGCGTCAACCTCGCGGATGTGAGATAAAAATTGGTTACCCAGTCCGGCGCCGGTCGACGCGCCTTTAACCAGTCCGGCAATATCGACAAATTCAACCACAGCTGGAACAAGCGGTGGCAGTTGATCCATTTTCTCCTCGGCTTTTATGATAGCCGCGAGAGTCGAGAGTCGAGAGTCGGGAACCGCAATTACTCCAGTATTTGGCTCGATGGTTGCAAAAGGGTAATTTGCACTCAAAGCCGCCCGCTTTTTTAAAAGCGCATTAAACAGGGTCGATTTCCCAACATTTGGCAATCCGACAATCCCTACTCGTAAGCTCATATCCCATATTTAGGGCAAAAAGAGGTAATCTTCCTCTTACTTGCACTAATTGTCCTCCTTTCACAATTACTTTGGTTATTAT
>CAZXEW010000016.1:0-12687 GCA_964640215.1 uncultured Gammaproteobacteria bacterium | reverse complement strand
AGAGCACTTCAATACAATCTCAGCTTTCATCAAATCAATGCGCGCCAGCAACGTCGACGCTGCCCTTTATTACCTGGCCCGGATGGTTGAGGCAGGAGAGGACCCACTGTTTATCGCCAGGCGAATGGTCATCTTCGCCTCCGAGGACATCGGGCAGGCAGCGCCCACCGCTTTGGTTGTCGCCAACGAAGTTTTTCGCTCCTGCGAAACCATCGGCTACCCCGAATGCCAAATCAACCTGGCCCATGGCGTCACTTACCTAGCCTTAGCCAAAAAAGACCGCTCCGCCTACGATGCTTACTTCAATGCCTTGGCCGACGTTCGCCAACACGGTAACCTGCCGATCCCACTCAACCTCCGTAACGCCCCCACCATACTAATGAAAAATCTTGGCTATGACAAAGGTTACCAAAAGTATACAACCGATTCCCTCCTCCCCGACAAACTAAAAACCAAAAAATATTACCTAAGAAAAGACTGAAATCTACCGCTATGATATAATTTAACGATGAACGAAAGAGAAAGTGATCAGGTTGAAAGAGATATAACGAACTTTTCATACCAGCGACGACAACCTGAAAATCAAACACCAAAAAATTCCATTACTAGGTTTGGTTTTGCACTAAAAAGAGCTTTTGACAAAGCACTAAACTGGTCTTCATTACGAGAACCATTAACCCCTCAAGAAACCCAACTCCGACTTGAGGCTTTTGTGCAAGAGATTATTGGTAGATGGTCTAGATTCTAAAGTTTTCCATTAATTTCACAATGTCTGATGTTATAACTCTCGATGGACCAGCCTCTAGCGGCAAATCATCCGTCGGCTTTGCCCTGGCTAAAAAAATCGGCTATAAATTTATTGACACCGGCGCCATTTACCGGGCCGGCTGCTTACAAATTCTTCAAACTGGTGTTGATCTGACCAATGAGGCGGCTTTAACCAAAATATTTAAAAATCTCAAAGTCGAGATCAATGAAGATCAAGAAAAAGACCGGATTTTCCTGGATGGCCAGGATGTCACCGATTCTCTTCACGACACTGAGGTCACTCAAATCGTGTCGATAGTCAGTGCCATCGGACCGGTCCGTGAAGCCTCAAAAACACTCCAGCGTCAAATCTGCCTCCAGCAAAACACCGTCATGGCCGGCCGAGACATTGGTACCGAGATTTTCCCTGAGGCCAAACTCAAATTTTTCCTGACCGCCCGTCCCGAAGTCCGCGCCAAACGCCGCTTTGACCAACTCAAAAAAAAAGACCCCGACATCACTTTCGTCAAAGTCTACACTGATATGGTTCAGCGCGACGAACGCGACTCCACCCGTGAAACCTCCCCGATGCGCATTCCCGAGGATGCCATAATCATCGACAACTCCGACAAAACCGTCGATGAAACAGTCAATCAAATGCTCACCTACATTGATGAGAAGTCACCACCATGACTAGAAGATATTCCTAGAGTACCTCTAGCTCTAATGCCACTCCTCGGCAATATCCCATTACTAACTTTTCGTTCCTGCTGCTTTTTGAATTTCCTCTCCAAAAGGACATCGTCCATAAACGTTCTAAAAACATACTTCGGGTAACCGTAAACAAATTGACGTATCTCTCCGGCGAACTCACCAATCCGCTTATTTTTAGGATATCTAGTTCGGACTATAGTCGGTCTTAAAATTTCGTTTACTAATTTATCTAAATCACTTATCTGATTTTCCAAAGCCGAAAGATCGATGTTTTCCGGCTCAACTTCTTGCTGACAAGCTAAGCTAACCAAACTCGACCCTGATTCGGCAATGCTTCGACTGTGCTCCGGATACGTCTCAATATTTATTGCTGATTTGGTCCGTTTATCGAAATATTCCAAAAAAAGCCTGACAGAAACTGCCCCAACATACGGCCGACAAAGATCAGCCGGTGGAATAATCCCCGAGTTAGGTCGAAATAGACGCCTGGTTCCCTCCGACCAAGTAATCCCGCTGTGTTTAACAGGTAATTGATGAGTTCCCTCGCGCTCTCCGACTACGCCTGATCCCATACCAGCGTTTTATCATAAACAGGCTCAAATATCAACCCGTTGTCCTTGATCAGCAAGACTTATTCTGCTAAACTTAGCCGCATGTATCAAATCTCCAAGCTTAAAAACGGTCTGACCCTGATTACCATTGACCTGCCGCATCTAGATTCGGTCACCTCGCTGGTGGCAGTTGCCGCCGGGTCCCGTTATGAAACGCGCAAAATCAACGGCATCTCCCATTTTCTGGAACACATGTTTTTTAAGGGCTCTAAAAAATTCCCTTCGGCCGAGCAAATCTCCAACATCGTCGACGGTATTGGGGCCATTAATAACGCCGCCACCTCCAAGGAATACACTTATTACTGGATCAAATCCGCCGCCAAACATCTCGAGCTCTCGACCGATCTTCTCTCATCGATGCTCAAAGAACCCCTTCTTAGCCAAGACGAAATCGAACGCGAAAAAGGCGTCATTGTTGAAGAAGTCCGAATGATCCGTGATAATCCCGGCCGCTATGTCTGGGATCTCTACGAACAACTCCAGTTTGGTGACCAGCCACTCGGTTGGGATATAGTCGGCGATGAAAAAACTCTTCATTCACTGAAGCGGACCGATTTTATTAAATATGTCGACTCACTTTACGACCCCAAACAAATGGTCTTAGTTTACGCCGGCAAAATCCCCAAAAATATTCACCAAATAGCCTCAAAATATTTCGATGACCTGCCAAAACGCGATCATTATCAATACCAGCCTTTCAAAAAAACGCCACAGACCAAACCTCGAGTTAACATCTTTCAAAAACAAACCGATCAGGTCAACATCGTCCTGGGCATGGAAAGTTATCACCGCCAAGATCCCAAACGCTACGCCGCCCGGCTGATGGGAGTCATTTTGGGGGAGGGGATGTCATCACGGTTATTTATCCAGGTTCGCGAGAGGCGGGGACTGGCCTATCATGTCGCCGCCGGCTTTGATCCTTATCTTGATACCGGCACTTTTGTGGCTTACGCCGGATTGAAAGCTGACCAGGCCCTTGAGGGTCTCAAAGTCATCGTAGCTGAACTGGAAAAACTGGTCATCGAAAAAGTCACCGCCGCCGAGCTCAAAAAAGCCAAAGAGATGGAGCGCGGCCGGCTGGCTCTGCGCTCTGAATCAACCAACTTTCTGGCCGAACATTTTGGTACCGAATATATTCTCGATGGCGAGCTGGAATCCTTCGACGATTACCTCAAAAACATCGACTCCGTCACCGCCACTGACATCCAGCAAGTCGCCAAAGAGCTCATCGTCCGCCATCATTTCAATCTCCAAATTATTGCCCCCCTAACCGATCCCGCTCCCTTCGTCAAGATCCTCAAACCCTGACCGATCGTCGCTCCTCATCTCTGTCATCCTGAGATGCTTGCAACGAAGGATCTCAAGATTAACCTGGAGATTCTTCGGGAGTCCCCTCAGAATGACAATATATAAAAATCTGCTAGAATTATTCCAATGCCATCCTCGCGTCATTTCACTTTTCAACTAATTCTGATAATCCACCTCAGCACCCTCGTAATTTTAATTTATCTAGTCAAACAATCACCATTTTTTCCAATCGACTTGACAATTTCCCGCGCAGTCCAATCGATCGATTTTCCGGGGTTCAACCCCTTAATGAGGTTGATGACCGAACTGGGCTTTTATTTTTGGGAACCCGCTTCCGTCATAATTGTCTGTTTAATCCTTTGGTTACTTCACCTCAAAAAAGAGATTATCGCTATCTTAATCTCAACCCCTGGCAGTTATTTAATCAGTGAAACTTTTAAAATGCTAATTAACCGACCTCGTCCAATCGCTGATTTAGTTAAACAAATCGCCACCCCCCTGACTAGCCCGGGTTTCCCCTCCCAGCACGTCTTATTTTTTATGAGCCTCTACGGCTTTTTGCTCTACTTGGCCTACACCAAGCTTAAAAATGGCCCCCTCCGGACCATTTTAATCTCCGTGTTCGCGGCTATGATTTTTCTGGTCGCCCTATCCCGAATTTATCTGGGCGCCCATTGGTTCTCCGACGTCCTCGGTGGCTACCTACTCGGCTTTATCTGGCTCACCATCGTCGTCTATTATTACAGGGCCGCGATATCAGTGCGATAATGTATTAAATCTTCACCTGGCCGCTCGCCGCGGATATGCAGTCTGGAAATAGCCTCATAAACTTTCTGTCTGGCTTTTTTAACAGTATCGCCCTCGCCCATAATCATCGCAATCCTACCGCCTGAGACTATAAAATCACCATTATCTTCCATAATCCCGGCACCGAAGACAGTCACTTCTCTACGCTTAATCACCTCTCTTAAACCCTCAACTTTCCCACCAATTACCTTTGCATAGTCGTTTGGATAACCTTTTGAGCAAATCGCAACTGCTACTCTGGCTTTATTATCTAATTTCACATCGAGTTTAGGCACCGAATTGCCAAGATTTGGATCCTGGGCTACTAACATTGATAACTCAAACATATCATTATTTTCACCTATATTTGGCACCAGTACTTCTGCTTCTGGATCACCCCATCTGGCATTATCTTCAATGACCCACAGCTCTTCACTGTCCGGATCATACATGAGCCCTATGTACAACACCCCACGGTAAGGTGTATTAGTATTGATAAAACCCCTACTATGTGGATCAACCACCTCTCTCCGCACCCGTCTTTGCAACAGCGGACTAATTAGATTAGGATATGAAACAGATCCCATACTACCGGTATTTGGTCCGCGGTCACCATCATATGCTCGTTTATAGTCTCTGGCAAAACCTAACCGATCAAAATACTGTTTACCCCGCTCATATCTTCCCAAATAAAAGGCTGAAAATTCGCCAGCTCTGGCTCCCCCGACCTTTTCTTCTAATAAAATAGTGTTTCCAGCCCCTCTAGGTAATCCGCTGACAAAATCCACCCCTGCCAAAGCCTCACTAATATTATTTGCCACCACGACCCCTTTACCGCCGGCCAGTCCGTTCGCTTTTACTACCATAGCTGTTTCCTTAGGTAAATTTTCCAAAAAAAGTTTTGCCAGCCTTGGTCTAAAAAAAGGAATATAATCCGGAATCGGCATCCCATTTCTTTCCATAAATCTTCTGCCATGTAACTTGTCCCATTCTACCTTGCCGGCTCCACGACTCGGACCAACCGTCGGAATTCCTTGCTCTCGCAAGGCATTCGTTACTCCCACTGCAATTGACTCATCCTGTAACACATCTGCCAAATCAATTTTTTTAAAGAGTGCCAATTTAACAATATTTTTGACATCGTCCGGGCGCATTTGCGGAAAAGTTTCGACGGACTTGCCGAAAGTATTGAACCTAATTAAACCGTTGCCGGACACAGCTAAAATTCGGCCGACTAACGGACTTCTGGCATATTCCTGGGCTACAGCCGCCATCCTACCAGTTGGATTATCAACCAACAGTACACTCGCGAGTCTTTCTGCCATAATTTCAATCCTACCTTAAGGCTTATAATTTTCTTTGTCAACTTTTGATTGACAGTAATTTTACAATAGGGCATACTCACAATATGTACAAGCCGTTCGGGCTCATTCTATTCACTTTTTTGACGTTTTACTTACTCCTTTTTACTTACACCAAGCTGGTCGGACCAATTCCATTTTCAGTTAACTCCGTTACCACTACCAAAACCGATACTTTCTCAGTTACCGGGGAAGGGGAGTCGAGTATGAAACCCGATCTGGCCAACATCAGTTTGGGTGTCCAATCGAGCGGCCCGACTGTCAGAGCCGCTCAGGATCAGCTCAATGCCGCTATCAACAAAGTCTCAGAGGCGATTAAATCCCAGGGAATTGATCCCAAAGACATCCAAACCCAAAACTATTCGATCAATCCTAATTACGATTATCAAAACCCTTCCCAAAAAATCACCGGTTACTCCGCCTCCAGCAATCTGGCCGTCAAAATCCGCGATATCAATAAAGTAAATTCAGTCATCGACTCAGCAACTGCCGCCGGTGCAAACCAAGTTGGCGGGGTCAATTTTGACGTCTCAGACAAGCTCAAAGCTCAAAACGAAGCCCGCCGGCTCGCCGTCAGCGACGCCAAACAAAAAGCCGAAGCCGCCGCCCAAATCGCCGGCTTCCACCTCGGCCGCCTGGTCAACTACAACGAAAACTTCGGCGATCAAATCCGGCCCATACCTTACGCAGTTGGTGCGCTCGATGCCGAAACCAAACAATCCACCCAAATCGAACCCGGCTCCAACACCATCCACGTTACCATCACCCTCAACTACGAAATTTACTAATTTTTAGCTTCTAACTTCAATATCCGATATAATTAGCTTCATGAATTTCTGGCAACAGCTAAAAAAACCATTTTTTATATTGGCGCCGATGGATGATGTCACTGATGTGGTTTTTCGCCAAATCGTGGCTGAGGCCGCACCACCGGACGTCTTTTTTACCGAATTCACCAATGTTGACGGCCTTTTCTCGATAGGTCGGGACAAACTATTGCCCCGCTTCAAATTTACGACAGAGCAACACCCGATCGTCGCTCAAATCTGGGGCAAAAATCCCGAAAATTATCTCAAAGCCGCCAGGCTGATCAAAAAATTGGGCTTCGATGGCATCGACATCAACATGGGTTGCCCGGACAAAGCGATCTGCAAAAACGGTTGCTGTGCCAGCCTAATCGACAACCACGACTTGGCTCAAAAAATCATCTCTGCCACCCGAAAAGGAGCCGGAGGCCTTCCTGTCAGCGTCAAAACCCGGCTTGGTTTCAAAACTCTCCAAACTGAGGAGTGGCTCTCTTTTCTGCTTCAACAGGACCTGGCAGCCATTACCATCCACGGCCGCACCGCCAAAGAGATGTCCAAGGTGCCGGTCCACTGGGATGAGATCGCTAAAGCCGTATCTCTTCGCGATCAAATCGCCCCCCAAACCCTGATCATCGGCAACGGCGATATTCTCTCCAAAGAGGAGGGGATCGCCAAAGCCCAAAAATACCACCTCGACGGCATCATGATCGGCCGGGGAATTTTCCAAAATCTATGGATTTTTGCCAAGGATTCTGGATTCGCCCAGCTTACCAGAATGACACCTGACAAAAGAGTGAAATTACTTCTGCACCACGCCACCCTCTTCGACCAAACCTGGGGCTCTACCAAAAACTTCGCCATCCTGCGAAAGTTCTTCAAGAATTACGTCAGCGATTTCCCCAACGCTAGTGATATTCGATCTGAATTAATGACAACCACTTCACTCCCCGAGGTCGAAGCCATCACTAAAAAATACTACTCAAGTGGTGCTATATTAGATTAATGAACTATATTCCCGATATCCCTTTGCCTGCAATGAAACCACGTCTCGATCCTAAGAATGAAGATCTACGTCTTCATGGTGATCAGTATTTAGGTCAAGTTTTAGAACAACATCATTTAACTTCAGACAAAATCACTCGTCTTGAAGGGGGTATTTCATCAGCAGTTTACTTAGTCAAAAGCAGCGACCAGGATCGCATCGTAAAATTTCGCAGAGGTGTCGCTGCCGAAGCCGAGGCCTTGAAAGCTTGGAAGAAGCAAGGCGTCGACGTTCCGGAAGTCTTTGATCAGGGGATCTTGAAAACCGATGCCAGGCCAGCACCATATCTAATCATGGAAGCCGTTAAAGACCAATCAGGTCAGTTAGCCCAAGGCGCTGACCGCTACGCCAACGAGCATCCGGAAACTTTAGCAGTTCTCAGTCAGTCTTTAGGGAAACTGATGGGCCAAGAATTAGCCCGGATGCATTCGGTTACTGTTGATAAACCTGTTGGTGGGTTTGCGGATTCAGACCGTGATCAATCACTAACAGTCAGGGGCTATCTGGAAAAAATGGTTAGCCAAAATCATGATTTTGTCGTCAATCAATTAGGTATTTCTGAGGAACAACTCAATCAAGGATTGGCGAAATTAGCAGAAATTGATTTCCCGGATCTTGGAGCTTATGTCCATACTGATTTCGGTCCACATAATATTTTGCTCAAATCGATTGATCCACTCAAAATCAGTATTTTTGACCCTAATCCGCTAATCGGTGACCCATATCTTGATCTGGCTCTCAAAGCCTTCGAAATTGAGAATCATACCCAATTGGCCAAAATTAATCCAACCGAAGTCAATATCAAGCGCACGGCCGCAGTAGTCAATCTTAATCAAGCTATTATCAACACCTATGCCGGGGCTACGGGTCGAAAAATTGATCAACAACGTCTTCTAGCTAACGCACTTTTTGGTTATCTGGCAAAATTGGAATTTCGGTATCGCCGTTTTCAAAGTGGTGCCACCAATAAAGGCGAATTTCAAATTAATGCCCAGACAGCCGCTTACCAAACTCTCTTTAGTAAATTTCTGCCATAAGATCGACAATGAAAATTATAAAAAAACTATTCCTTTTTGCTTTTTTACTTACTTTTTTTTACCTTTCGCCCACGCCTGTCTTGGCCGAGGAGATCCGCAATTTTGACACGGTAATCACCGCTCATCAAAATGGCACAATGGAAATCACCGAAACTATTCAGTATGACTTTGGGAGTGCCGACCGTCATGGCATTTTCCGAGATATTCCCTTAGTTTCGCGAGTCGGGGATCTCTACCGTCAGCTCCAAATCCAGGTTAATCAAATCACCCGCGACGGCCAAAACGAAAACAATTCGATTAGTGACAACGGCAGTCAAGTCTCTATTAAAATCGGCAACGCCAACAAAACGATTAATGGTCTTCACACTTACGTTATCAACTACCAGGTCAAAAACGGCATCGGCAGCAATTACGCTGACCACGACGAAATCTTTTGGAACGCCACCGGCAACGATTGGCCAGTCACAATCAATCAAGCCACTATTTCGTTTCAAACCGACTTTTCCATCAGCCCCACCAAAGCTGCTTGTTATACCGGACCGCAGGGCTCAGCATTGAAAAATTGTACAGTTCCCGCCAGTCCGCCTTTTTCACCGATCAAAACCACCCAACCTCTCCCACCAAGCTCCGGCCTGAGTGCTGTCATTGCCTATCCATTCAACACTTTTCCAAAAAGCACTCTCTCAGACATACCTCCTTCAAATTATGATTCGGGTCAACCACCTGACCTCCGTCCGCTTCTAATCGTTCTCGCCGTAGCTTACTCAGGCCTTAATTTTATCTTCGGCCCTGCTTTGCTCATTTGGTACTTCACTCACAAACGCAAAAACCGTTTTGGAGCTGTAACTGTTAATTTCGGTATTCCGAAAACCGAAAAAGGCGACCGCCTGCCGCCGGCCGAGGCCGGCATTATCGACAACGCCACCCTTGAGCAAAACGACATCACCGCCATCATCTTTGACCTGGCCGTCCGTAAATACCTTCGCCTGGTGGACAAAGAAAGTGAACATTCATTCATGGGTATCAAAAATAAATCAACCAATCACACAATCGAAAAACTGCGATCTAACGGAAAATATCCTCTCAACGACTACGAACAAACTTTGATGGACCGTCTTTTCCGTGATGGCGACTCAGTCAAAATTGACGATCTCAGCAGCGACTTTTATGAAACCTTTGCCGAACTGGAAAAATCAGTTTTTAGCGCCCTGGTCGTCGACGGTTATTACAAACGCAACCCCAAGGCACAACGGGCGCTGCTTCTGGTCGGAGGCATCTTGTCACTAGTGAGTATTAATCTGATTTTAGGCCCAGTATTGCTTTTCTTGTCTCAAAAACTCAACGGCCGCACTCAAACTGGTGATCTACTCGACTGGCAAATCGACGGCCTCAAACTTTTCTTAAAAAACATGAGCCGGGAATATAAATGGCAAGCCAAAAACCTGATCACAGTCGAGACTTACATTCCTTACGCCATGGCCTTGGGTTATATCAATGAATTCATGGCCCAACTCAAAGTCATCTACCCCGATTATCACCCCACCTGGTATATTGGCAATAATTTTTACCTAGCCTACCCGCTCTTTTACTCATCAATGTCCTCTCATATGACAACAGTAGCACCATCTCACTCCAGCGGTTTCTCAGGAGGTGGTTTTTCCGGTGGCGGTGGGGGAGGCGGGGGAGGGGGCAGCTGGTAGTCCAAATGTCAAGTCTTCCAATTCAAAAATATTTCGGCTAGAATCTGCATAGAGAAAATGTCATTCTGGAGCGAAGCGGAAGAAGAGACGAGGAACGAAGGCTCATTCTGAAGCGTCAAGCGAAGAATCTCAAGATTAATCTTGAGATTGCCACGCCACGTCAGACGTGGCTGTCGCGTTTGACGCGACGCTTGGACGCTCGCAATGACAGAATAACTAAGTCCTAACCCTATGCCAAAAGACACTAAATTTCAGATCAAAAACCTCAAAGTCGGCAGCGGACGCGAAGTCACCAGCGGTGACTACATTACCATTCACTACCACGGCACCCTCGAAGATGGAAAAGTATTTGACAGTTCGTATGAGCGCGGCAAACCCTTTAAAACCCGCATCGGTGTCGGCCAGGTCATCGACGGTTGGGACATGGGTGTCCCCGGTATGAAAGTCGGCGGCAAAAGGCGTCTCACCATCCCGGCAGCTCTGGCTTACGGTGACAGCCCAGTCGGCGACATCCCCCCGGGCTCAACTCTGATTTTTGACGTCGAACTAGTGACCATCGATTAAACCATATTCCCTCCTTGCACTCGACCCAGTTAGAAGCTATACTCTACCCATGATTTGTCGCAACTGTGTCCAAGACATCTCAACCCGCAAATCTCCTCACAGGGAGTATTTGAAGGTAGTGTGGATCTAAGCCAATTAGACCAACACTTAATACTTTCAAACCTCCCAGCAACGGGAGGTTTTTTTAAGGAGAAAATGCTTGAAAGATTAGAACAAACCAGCCAACCTGCCATCACCCAGGCAATCGAATTGCTCACTTCAGCCAACGATCCGAAGTTTCGAACCCATCAAGTAGATATTTTTGATTACGAGGCCATTTCTTTTCGTCGCAACCTCACGGGCTTTATTGATAGCCGTCGATCAGCTAATCTGCCGCCGGACCATATAATTCCAGCCTTAGAAATTGGAATTAGAGAAGGGGAGAGCATATATGATGTCGTTTTACAAAAATTAGTTTTCCCGCCAAGATTACCTATCCTCGTCAGCACCCCTCGAATTATCTGGCTAAGTTCAGTGGAGCTGACAGCTATCGCTCTGGCATTATGGCATGAGAGTCAACTAGACACCACCAGGATTTTCCAGTTACATTCCTGGCAGCGATACCGGATCATGCAGGATTTTATTGCCTTCTCCAATTTCCAAACAGCCGCCCGAACCAGTGGATTAGTTCCCCTGCCTGATTGGCATTACCGGATTAGAGATACGGCCGAGACCTTAATCTATTATGAATTAGAGATAGAACGTCATCGCAATCATTTTGAAGATGTATAATTAACTGATGAAATTGGATCAGATCCTTGGTGATCAACTCGTCAAACTGCTGCAAGGTGATACGCATATGTCTTTTAAAGATACGATCAAGGATTTTCCGGAAAAAAATATCAACACCCGCCCACCACACGTCGAGTACTCTTTCTGGCATCTCATCGAACACCTCCGCTTGACCCAACTTGACCTACTCGAATATTCGACCAATCCGAATTACAAAGAACCAAAGTGGCCTACTGACTACGTTTTGCGAAGCAAAAGGCAAGGTTCTGCGAGTGAGCGTGACAATAATTCCCAGTCGACCGCGAACGAAGCAGGTCCTTACTGGTCGCCAAGAGAGGCCGATGCCACGCCAGCACAGTGGCACCAAAGCATCACCGACTTTGAAGCTGACCTCCAAAAAGTGATCGCCTTAGTCCAAAATCCCGATATTGACCTGACCGCCTCCGTCCCCACCAAACCGAAACACACCATCCTCCGCTCAATGATGCACGTCGCCGACCACAACTCCTACCACATCGGCGAGCTAGCCAGCCTTCGCCAAGTCGTCAATAATTGGCCCAAAGATCATGACAAATAGTCTAGAAAGACAACCTAGATCATATCTTGCGCGTGCTAAACATTCGTTCGTTGCCGCGCTCAGCGCAGCCTACCTCCTCCTAACCCCGATAAATGCTTATGCAGCCGGTGGTCCTGACCGAAATTGTAAAGGTCCAGACATTGTTACCACACCTCGTTTTGCAATCCGCAGCGACATCACCCGATTTAAAGACATAATCACTACTGAATTCAAACCTGATTTTGACCCGGATTTTTGGCCGTATCTTCAAGTGCTCGATGAAGACTCCGCAGCTAAAGATCCAACTCGCAGTTTCTACGCCAGTAAGACCCGGGTTGGCTGCCCTTCATTATCTACCTCCACAAACCCAGTTGAGTCCAACAGCTATATTTTCAAATTCATTGATCCGCCGGAGGCACCTCCTTCAATCACCATCTTTGATATTAAAGATCGCTCTGGGCGAATCATTGCTACCCACTCCGTCTTCCAATTTAATCATCGAGGGCAATTAGCAACACCACCCGTAGATGGCGATTTTACCAATATTGAATTAACCGAAATTGCCGATTATGTCCTCAAACTGCCTAAACTAATCTGGACTCCTAAACGAAATCCATATTTCCAACTTTTTAATAGCACCCGCGAGTTGGGAATTCAATCAACACTTCAACTAAATGGCTATAC
>CAZXEW010000015.1:0-14595 GCA_964640215.1 uncultured Gammaproteobacteria bacterium | reverse complement strand
AAAAACCGCGAACTAAGAACTAAGAACTAAAATGCAAAACACACAGGATCATTTACCGATTGTTGATGTCAGAGAAAGCGGGATTGCGATGATGCGTAACGGCAACATGGCGGTAGTGCTGGAGACGGGGGCGGTTAATTTCGGGCTACTATCGGCCAATGAACAGTACGCGATTATTAGTTCGTTTGCCGGGATGCTGAATTCCCTATCTTTTTCGATTCAGATCGTGATTCGCTCGAAACGACTGGATATTACCGATTATTTGAGGCTGCTAGACCTGGAGTACAAAAAACAGACCAATCCCCTGCTGGCCAGTATGATGATGCGTTATCGCAGTTTTATCGAATCAACAGTCCGGGATAATGAGGTTTTGGATAAGCAGTTTTACATTGTGATTTCGATTTCGTACCTGGAGCTGGGAGTGACTAAATCAGCTGACGAGGCGTTTTTGAAAAAAGCGGCTATTTTACTGATGCCCAGGCGGGATCATATCGTCCGGCAGCTGGCCAGGATCGGACTGAAGGCAACTCAGCTCGACCGCAAGCAATTGGTCAAGCTGTTTTTTGACATTTATAATTTCGATCCGGCGGATCCGATGGCCACCCAGGTTGCCGAGGCTAAATTAGTGAATACCCAGCCGGTGGTAGCTGCGGTCTCCCCTGCTCCTGCGCCAGTACAAACTCCACCCCCGCCAGCAGTAACTCCCCCATCGCCGAGCGCACCGCCACCGACGGTTCAACCACCCACTCCTCAATCCCAGTCTCAACCGCATGAGCCAGTCTTGAATAATCCCGCTTTGCAGCAATATGCCGCAACTTCGCCGGTCAACTCAACCCAAGGCGGTCCTCAGCGACGACCTGGTAATCCGTTTGTAGTTGAAGAATTACGCGATGATTATTCAAGAGTGTAGACTTGTCATTCCCGCGAAGGCGGGAATCTATAAGTCATGGATCCCCGATCTAGTTAGTCGGGGATGACAATGATCGGATGTAAAATATAAGGACCTGCTTTGGACTTCGGTGTAGATAATTATACCTCGTTCTTAGAGAACCTTGCATTTTTAATTCTAATAATTAGATTTCGAAAGGATGAATTAAAAAAGTGGGAATATTTGGAAAGAAAAAAGATAAAAAGCTATCGGCTATCAGCGATCAGCCGTCAGCTAAAGACAATAAGCCGGAAGACGGTAAGCAAAAGACGGTAAGCGGAACTGACGGGAAGCCGGTTGTCAGTTTTGTGGACGCGGTTTCGCCTAAAGAGGTCGAGGTGGATTTTTCTTTCTTAAGGGTCAATAGCCGGTATTACCGGACTTTTTTTGTGTCAAATTACCCCCGCTATGTTGAGCCTAACTGGTTGGAGCCGCTGATTTCATTTGACCACTCGTTAAATGTGTCGATGTTTATATACCCGTCAACTGCCAAAGGGGTGCTGGATGATTTGAAGCGTAAGGTCGCTGAGATGGAGGCGACGATTCAAAGCGATTTGGAGCGTAATAAGGAGATTGATCCGGCAGTGCAGGTGGCGTTGGATGATGCGCGGGGTCTGCAGGAGCAGCTTGTTAAGGGCGCGGAGCGGTTTTTTGAGCTAGGACTTTACGTAACTGTGCCGGCGTCAGATAAAGAGGAGTTGGATAATGTTTCGAAGTTGGTTCAGTCGACTTTGGGTTCGCTGTCGATTACGGCCAGGTCGTTGAATTTGCAGATGGAAGAGGGTTTTAAGTCGACTTTGCCGCTGGGAGAGGATTATCTGGGCATGAAGCATAATATGGACACGACCTCTCTGGCCACGACATTTCCCTTTACCTCATCGGAGCTAACTTCGAATCAGGGAATTATGTACGGAATTAACGCCCATAATGATTCTTTAATAATTTTTGATCGGTTCAGTTTAGAGAACGCGAACTCGGTAGTTTTTGCCAAAAGCGGAAGCGGCAAAAGCTATTTCGTGAAGCTGGAGGCGCTGCGCTCGATGATGTTCGGGGCCGAAATTATCGTGATTGATCCGGAGCAAGAGTATTTAGATCTGTGCCGGGCAGTGGGCGGAGATTATATTAATTTTGCGACCGAATCACCGGTCAAGATAAACCCATTTGACCTGTCGCAGGTGATAACCAGCGGGGAAAATGAGCTGGGGAGAAAGATTTTGACACTGACTGGGTTTTTGAAGCTGGTGCTTGGAGCTTTAGATGCTGGACAGGCGGCGATTTTGGACCGGGCGATTTCGACGACCTATCGTTTGAAAGGAATTACCCAGGATCCGGCTACCCAGCATCTGACACCACCGCTGATGGAGGATTTGTATAAGGTGCTGGCGGGGATGGAAGAGCCGCAGGCAGTGGAGTTGGCTTTTAGGCTGGAGCGGTTTGTTAAAGGCAGTCTGAGCGGGATCTTTTCCGGGTATTCTAATATTAATTTGAATAATCAATTTACGGTCTTTTCAGTCCGGGATTTGGCGGATCAATTGAGACCGCTGGCGATGTATCTAATTTTGGATTATATCTGGACCAAGATCAGAACTGTTCTAAAGAAACGGCTGTTGGTGGTAGATGAGGCCTGGTACATGATGAAAAATGAGGATAGTGCGGCCTTTTTGACGGAGATGGCCAAGCGGGCCCGCAAGTACTATCTGGGGGTGACGACGATTACCCAGGACGTTGAGGATTTTCTGGCTGAGGAAAGAGGTAAGGAGATTATTTCGAACTCGTCGATCCAAGTGCTGTTAAAACAGGCTCCCTCGTCGATCGATAAAATTGGCCAGGTGTTTAATTTATCGGAGGGCGAAAAAAGGCTGTTGTTGGCGGCCGGGATCGGACAGGGATTGTTTTTTGCCGGGCCGACCCATGTGGCGATCCGGGTGGTGGCTTCCCCGGAGGAGCATCAATTAATCACTTCTAACCCCCAGGAGTTGCTGATGCGACGGGCTCAGGCGGAAGCGCAAAGGACCGTGCCTGGAGGTTAGGGGTTGGAGGGTAGAGGTTAGGTTCAAGCTTCCTTTTTGTCAAAATACTGGTATTTTAGTAAATATTCGCTACACTAGAAGGTACTAATATCTGCCTATGATTGGACTCGCGTTCTACCGATTATTATTTAATGCTTCGATCCATTTTGCCCTACATCCCGATGCGTCCAGGTATGGATGGATAGACCAAGCTACCACGGTTCGAGGCTTAAAGAGGGCTTTCAGGTCATCGGTCTATATCAGCGGTGAGATACGAAATTTGGGGCCCAAAGAGTTATTTGAATGGGTCAGGAGAAACGATTCCTCCCAGCGATACGGATTTATTCGGGCAATTCGGACAGGTAATGTCAAAGCGTTGCCGCCAGGCTTGGGTCAGGATAATTTTGATTTCAGATTTGCCGATTTAAGCTATGAGGCTCAAAGTCGGTTAAACAGCGCCCAGCAAAATCTGACAGGCCAGGCAAATCAGTTCGGCGGAGAATCGCTTTTAGCTGTTGATGCCAAGAATTCGAGAAAGCTTGACTCGTTTTTAGATTACTTTATTCCACTAGACATAGCTAGAACCCGTCAGCCAGACAGCGGGAGGATTGTTGAAGAGCAATTCAGAGATGCTAAACCAGATAATAACGCTAGGCCTGTTGGTGAGTTGGAAGTGCCTCCTGTGACAGTAGTACCCACCCTGGCTCCCCCACCAGTTCCGATTGTGGCCACAGCGGCACCTAATGTTGCCCCAATAGTAATTCAGAGAAATGGGTTCACAACTAGAGCCAGCAGTGTTTTCCGTCAAGTAGCTTCGGCTACCAATCTTGGCCCGTCTTTTAAGTGGGTGGTTTCCAAGGGAGAGATATTGTTCAATTCGCAAATTGTGAATCGGATCGGAAATTTTATGTCAAGATTTACCAACGGTTCAGAATCAAGACAGTTTCCAGGAGTGTCCCGGGCAGCGAGTGTCGGGGGACGAGCAGCGCTGGGGGCTGGGAGAGCGGCTGGGGCTGTTGGGCAAGGCGCGTTATGGGCTGCACGAGGTTTGACTGCTACTGGTCCGGTTGGTTGGGGAATTGGAGCTGGGGTATTAATAGTCTCTTTGGTAGGCGGTTTCCTGTTGCTTTATCAACCGATACTAAAAAGTCAGACTTTTTTAGTTTATAAAGCCGATGGGATGGTTGATTTAGGGACGCCCGGAGGGATTGGTGGAGGTGGCGGATCTTGCCCCAGCCAAGCAGTGATTGATGCCAATAAAGATGCGGCAACTTGTCGTTACTTAAGTCCCGGGATAAGTCTGACTGACACAAATATCAGCGATACAGCGGTGCAATCTTATATCGATAAGTATACGCCAACTTTTGTAGCCAGCCGCGTGGGCGATGCGGTTGAGTTTAAGCGGCGGGTGGCCTATATAATCAGCCAATCGAAAAAAGCGGGGTTGAATCCGGCTATTTTTTTGGGTTATTGGAAATCAGAGTCGCTGTTTAGCACTGATCCTGAGACTACAGCGGATCTAGGTTGTGCACCGGGCCAAGGTCGAAAAGCATTTGAAATTGAGGTTGATTGCGCGGTAGGTCTAACTCCGGAAGGCGGGGCATTGGCCTCAAGATGTGCTTCGCCAGTGATTACAAATAAAGCGGGTTGCACCAAGCCGATGACGACTTTTGACCAGTTTGTCGAAAGTTATGGCTCGGCAGCGGTTGATCCGAATAATTGTTCACATACTTACAACATTTTATTGGAGGTAGCCAATGAGTTAAATGTCTGCAAAGCAGGTCAGGGTGGACAGGTGAGCGCTCCTCCGGCCAGCGCAGATCAACAACAATTGCATAACGAAATATTAAATAAATTCGGTGTTGATATGGATGTAACATTGCCGTATGAATACTTAAAATGGGCTTGGGAAAAATTGTGGAATGTCTCAAATACTCGGTTTATTCAGCTAGTCAGAGGTCCACAAAACACCATTATAAAAATAAGCCGTAGTGATGGACCTTACAACGAGAAAATAAGCTGTAGTAGTATTGTGATGAGCGGCAAAAGCTCAGCAACCCAACAACCATATCCCGAACCTTTATTTAAAGTGGTGTTTATACACGAATTGAGTCATATTATTGAAGATGAAGCTTGTAACTCGGCAAATTCGGGATTTGATAAGCTGAAGGCCGCTATCCCCAGCCAGGAAAATTATTTAACCTCGTATTCACAAAACAGCTTGGCTTGCGCTGTAACCAGAACGGAAAACATAAAAGAGGATTACGCTGAGAGTATCTCTTATTTCCTAAACCCGGAATTTCCGGAGCAGGATATTGGTCTTTGTGCTTCTTTTAAGCCACAAGATAATTTAAATCCGTATAATCGGAGCGGTTCTGCAATCCATCGCCAGATAATCTCTGAAGTTTTAGGGAGCGTCGACAATTCCCGGACATCGAACAGCGGGCTGGCTCAATTTAGCTGCCCGGTTGTTGGCGGTAACCAGAACAGATTAGCCTCATATCAGGCTGATCCGATTAATGGGCATTGCGGTGTCAATTATAAAAGCCGCCTAACAGAAGAAAACGGCGAAGATGTCAGCGACTGCACCGGCGACTGGAGAAGAGCTAAATCAGTCGATATTGAAACCGGGGGTCCAGCCGGCAAAGATATCGAGCTGCCGACAATCGATGGTAAATCCGTTGATTGGAAATATGTCGACAAGATCGAGCTGAGCAAAGGAGATTGTTTCGCTGAGGAGATCGTCGATAAAAACGGTGTCGGCGGAGGCTGCGGGGTGGGCTATGTCTTTCAAACTGATCTTGGTGGCGGCAAAAATTGGGTGTTACATTTGCTGCATTTGCAGAAATTAAATCTCCAGACTGGTCAAATTATCGGCTCCGGAACGGTCATCGGTAAAAGCCAGGCCATTCACACCCATATCTCAATCGGCCAAAATATTCAAAACGTCCTCAGTCAAATTGATAACGGTTCCCCCGGTTGGTTATCGGCTGACACACAGCTGCATATTTGCGGAAGTTAAAATTGGTGTAATATTAATTAAGTGACAAATTTATCTATTAAACAAAAAGTGATTGCGGCGATTATCGCTATCGGACTGGTGCTGATCGCGGTATTTAAAATGGGGTTTTACCGGACGCCGGTGCAGGTCTCAAAGGTTGAAGAGAAAAAGGCGGCGGCGTTAGAGGTATCTAGTGAAAAAGCCCAGCTGGTTTCGACTGATCCTTCGCCGCTAGACGGGGCGGTGTTATTGCCGGTCCAGGCAATAGAGTTGACATTTGACGCACCATTACAAAACAGTGTCGATGAGTTTAAGCACACAATTAATCCTCCGGTTGGGCACGATGTTAAGCTTTCGGGTGATCTGAAAACAGTCACAATTACTCCTAAAACAACTTTTCAAGTAGGGATGGGTTATACCTTAACTGTAAAACAAGAGATTAAGTTTGAAAATCCAAAAATTCATTTAGACAAAGACGTCGAGTTTCACTTCAGGACGCTGGAATATCACGGGGTGTAAGTAGCAATCCGTTGTCCGCTTACCGCAAACCGCCAAATAATTTCCAATGCTGGCTGTAGGCTGTCAGCTGTGAGCGGTTAGCTATTAAGAGAGCCGGACTGGCATGACGACGTACTCGAGGCCGGCTTGGGCGACTGGTTTGATCAGGGTTGGCGAGAGGTTGCCGGAGAATTCAATGCTGATTTCGTCACTCGGGCAAGCTGTTAAGCTGTCAATCAGGAAGCGGCTGTTGTAGGCGATGGTGATTTTTTCACCGGTAATTTGAGCGCTTAAG
The DNA here is from genome assembly GCA_964640215.1 of uncultured Gammaproteobacteria bacterium. Classification (GTDB taxonomy): domain Bacteria; phylum Patescibacteriota; class Microgenomatia; order Daviesbacterales; family UBA10151; genus CAZXEW01. The sequence continues at coordinate 7,864 of CAZXEW010000015.1, read as the reverse complement.
TCGGTTTCCTGTCCGCCTAATTCTTTGGCTTCTGAGGTTAATTTAACTTGTGAGTCTTCAGTTTGGATTTTGACGATATTAGCGCTGTCCCTGGCAAATACCGAAGCCAGTTTGACGGCTTTAAGTAGTTCAAGGCGGTTGATAATAGTTTTATTTTCAAACTTTACCGGAATAATTTTCTCCCATGCCGGATAGTTGCCTTCGATCAGTCGAGAGGAGAGTTGGGTGTTACCGAGCTTGAAAACGATCTGGTTTTGATTTTCGGAGGTGGCGATCTCCAGGGACTCATCGACCTTTTCTTCGGAGATGATGTGAAGAATTTCTTCAAATGTCCGGCGGGGAATGAGGACCGAGAGATCGGCTGCTTCTTCAATTGGGATGGTTTTATGAGCTAAACGGAAGCCGTCGGTGGCGACCAGTTCGAGGGTGTTTTTTTTAATCTGGGTCAGAATGCCGGTTAAAATTGGCCGGCCCTCATCAGAGGCGGCGGCGAAAGTGATTTGCGGCAGGACTTGCAGGAGAAGTTTAGGATTAACTTTGATGGCCTGATCGGAGGCTAAGGGGATATTAGGAAATTCGGTGGCGGAGATGCCGTTTAGGTTAGCGTTAAAGTTTTTAGCCGAGATTTTGAGCTGGTCATCGCTACCGATAAAGGTGATTTCAACTGCTCCGAGGGAAGAAACGATATCCAATAGAGTTTTGGCCGGAACTGTTAAGGAGCCTACTTCGCTAACCTGGGCTTTGAGGGATTTGACAATGCCGATTTCGAGATTTGTGGCTGACAGGGATAGTTGGTTTTTTCCGGCGGCGATTAAGACATTGGCTAAGACGGGCAAAGTAGTTCGGATACCGACCGAACGTGACACGGCCTGCAAAGCTGGTAATAAATCTTGCTGTAAGATGGTTAATTGCATATTGTTGTGTGTAATGGGTAATGTGTTAATCTCATCACTTATCACTCATCACTCTGTCTCCGAGCAGAGACGAATCGGGAGATGTCTTCTTCGCTGACTTTAATCAGCCTGAAATTGACCCGTCCGGAAGCAATTAAGTTTTTAATGTGTTTTTCTTCATCTGTCAAGATGTGTGTTACTCCTGACTTGACTTCGATAAAGTCGATGCGGTCTCTGTTAATGCCGATAAAATCGATTGGCCAGCCAAGTGGGATAATTCGCTCATAATCATAGCGTAGCTCGGCATAGGTCAACAGTTCGGCCATCTTGCCTTTTTGGGGGTTAATTGAGCCTTGTATGGTCGCTAGAATACGGCTTGGCAAACTTTCAACTTGACGATAGAGATCAATAAAATCCTGGGGGATATCGCCTCTAGGAGAGCGGGAATGAATTCGTCCGATTAAATAAGCGATAAATAATCCTAAGGCGATAAACCCAACCAGTGTCCAGTTAATATCCATAAATTAGTTATTAGTTCGGGGTTAGTAGTTCGTAGCAACTTCGAAAAATCTAAGAACTATGAACTAATTACTAAGAACTAGTTTCGTTCAAAGTTTACCATGAACGAGATAAGTTATCCACTTGTTAGAGAGATAATATTATATATAACTTAAATAGTAAGAGTATTAATAGGGGTGGTGCAAATGTTTAGAAGTTGGCAAAAGACCGAGTGGATTCGTTTTAGTTTCGTGTTGACAAGTGGTTGGTTCGTTGTGGATAAGTTAGTGGATAACTATGTGGATTATGTGGATAAATCAGCTGACAGCTTACTGTTCACAGCCTACAGCCAGCATTAGTAATTATTTCGGCGGATTGCGGTAAGCGGGATGCGATTAGCCTGAAAGTGATTGTTTTACTTCGATCACGAGGCGTTGGATGTCACGGTCACGGTTGAGGGCTTCGCGGATTTTGCCGATACCATGAAGAATAGTGGTGTGATCGCGTCCGCCCAGTATCTCTCCGACCTTCTCCATGGATATTTTACATTCGACATAGAGCATGTACATGGCGATCTGTCTTGGGAGAACGAACTCTTTTTGGCGGCGTGGGCCGGTTAAATCAGACATTTTAAGATTAAAATACTGATTAATACCGCTGAGGACTTTTTTATGGTCGAGTTTAGTATCTTTAGTTGAGGGTTGGCCGAGTATTTTTTGGATCGTTTCTGGAGTCAGGCCTTGTGGTGAGTTTTTGGCAGCCTGGATAATTGAGATAAGTTTACCTTCGAGCTCACGAGTGTTGGAGTCGATGTTGTCAGCGATTTGTTTGAGGTATTCTTCTGGAAGGGACTCTCCCCTTTCTTTGAGTTTGGCGCGCATAATGGCGACCCGGGTATCGAAGTCTGGAAGTTGGATGTCAACCATGAGTCCGCCTTGAAAACGGGATTTGAGGCGGGATTCGAGACGGTCGATTTCGTTCGGAGTGCGGTCAGAGGTTAAAATAATCTGGGCGTTTTTAGTGGATAAGTCGTTGAAAGTGTGGAAAAACTCTTCTTGAGTCGAATCTTTGCCTGCAAAAAATTGGATGTCATCGACTAAAAGTAAGTTGCAGTTACGGTAGCGGGCCCGGAAATCACCGGTTTTTTTATTCTGGATGGCAGAGACTAAATCGTTCATGAACCGTTCACTGGTGACGTAAATCAGTTTGGTGTAAGGATTTTGACGAATGATAGCGTTGCCGATGGCGTGCATGAGATGGGTTTTGCCGACTCCAGAGGGGCCGTAAATATAGAGTGGGTTGTAGGTAGTGCCGGGGTTTTGGGCAACCGCCTGGCCGGCAGCAAAGGCCAGATTATTGGTTAGGCCAACAACGAAGTTTTCAATTGTGAACTTGGGGTTTAGGCCGGTTTGGGGCATCAGTGGGCTTTGAGCCGATAGGTTAAAATAATCATCTTCGTTGTCGTCGACGGGAAGAGGTTTTTCGAAACTGGACGGTTCAATAACAAATTCAAGCAGATACTCCTGGCCAGTGACTGTCAGAGCAGCGGCTTTAATTGAGTTTTCATAACGGCTGATTAGCTGGTTTTTGTTGAAGGCTGATGGAACAGCCAGGGATATTTTGCCCTCACTTATTGTTTTAAGCTTGGTAGAGGTTTGAAACCAGGCTTTAAAGTTAGCAGCTGAGATTTCAGATCTAAGGGTTTCGAGAATTTTTTGCCAAGTCTTTGGAGAGTCCATACGTAGCATCTTAGTGGATAAGTTATCAACAAGAAAGATAGCGTAAAGGTTTAAAACTAGATCACTTTGATGAGAGAACCAGTTCACGAGTTACCAGATGTTAGATATTAGTTGACTAGTTAAAAGCACATAATCTTTCTAGCATCTAGCATCTAGCATCTAGCATCTAGCATCTAGCATCTAGCATCTAGCATCTGGCTTTGATATACTTATGCCTATGAGTACCAAGAGAACTTATCAGCCAAAGAAATTAAAAAGAATCCGAAAACACGGATTCATGGCCAGAATGGCTACAGCCGGAGGTCAAAAAGTACTAAGGAGACGAAGAGCTAAGGGTCGGACAGACCTAACTATTTAAGAATGTTAGCTAGAGCCAATCGGCTAAACATCAGTAAAAGCTTTAAGTTTGTTGCGGCTGGTTCGAAGAGAGAAACTCCACATCTCAAGGTTTTTTATAAGTTTGGCGAAAACGAGGATCCGTTGGTGGGAATTGCTTTGTCGAAGAAAGTTTTGGCTAAGGCTGTTGATCGTAATCGAGCTAAAAGAATGATTTCCCGGGTGGTTGAAAATGAGTTCTTGAGGTTGCGAAAGAATCTGAATTTGGTTATCATGCCTAAGGAGGGGATTTTGGAGTGTAAGTCTTCGGACCTGGTAAAGGAGCTAGTCAATGTCAAGGATATTTTTAACAGCGATTAATTTTTATCAACAATATTTGTCATTTGACACCGGGGTGTTGAGTGTTTTAGCTCCGGGTGGGGCTTGCAAATACGAGATTCGCTGTTCAGAGTATACCAAACAGATGATTTCAGAATATGGGGTTTTAAGAGGCATTTATTTAGGTTTTAGGAGAATTTTGAGCTGTTTTTGATATGAATATACTAGGCGATTTTTTTAATGCTGTTTTTCTGGCACCGGTGATTAATGCCCTGATTATCATGCAGGGGTGGCTTCAAGCATTTCATATACCAGGGGCGTTAGGTTGGTCGATTATTTTGTTGACAGTGGTGATCAGAGTGTTAGTTTGGCCGCTGATGAGCGCACAGATGCGTTCAGCCAAAAAAATGATGGACCTAAAACCCCACCTTGATACGTTGAAAAAGAAACATGATAAGGATAAACAGGCATTTACTCTGGCTCAGGCGGCCTTGTTTAAGGAGCATGGTTATAATCCAATGGCCGGCTGTTTACCCTCACTGCTGCAAATTCCACTTATAATTGCTTTGTACCAGTCGATTTCGTCGCTATTTGATGGTCAAAAAGGTTTGGATCATATTAATTACTTTCTTTATCCGTTTGTCGATAAATTGACCGTCGCCCCCGATGCCTATTTTTTGGGTTTAAATTTGTCAGCTAAGCCTTCGGAGTTTGCGACAATCGGGTTTTTAGTTTTACTAGTGCCGGTACTTACGGCCTTGCTACAGTTTGTTCAGTCTAAAATGATGGCACCGAAAGCGGTTAAGGAATATCCATCAGATTCACCCAAAGAAAAGAAGGAAAAGGAGAAAAATGAAGATGCCATGTCGGCAGTCCAAACGCAAATGACTTATATGATGCCTTTGATGATTGGTTATTTCGCCTTTTCATTTCCGATCGGACTAGCGATCTATTGGAATACTTTTTCGATGCTGGGGATATACCAGCAATATAAAGTATCAGGTTGGGGGGGGTTGGCAGACTTGGTTAGTAAAATAAAAAGCAAACTAAAAAGTTAAAAAAAATCTTACTTCCCTAATTACCATTGACGCTTGGGCTCGGTTGACTTATACTTCCAGACGTAAGGGAGATTATATTTTTAGTGGAAGCCAAAGTTTCAGAAATATTAGAGAACATTTTAAGCCTTCTGTCGTTGGAGGGGTCGTTTGAAGTGGAGGAAAGAGATGATGGTGTGTTTGTGTCGATTGACACTCAGGATGCTGGTCGGGTGATCGGACGCGAGGGTGAGACATTGAGTGCGTTACAGCTAATCGTCAATCTGATAGTTAGTCGACAATCGGAAGATTCGAAACGAGTGATTATTGATATTGGTTCATGGAAGCAGAGTAAAGAAGAAGAGTTGGCGCATAAGGCTAGAACTTGGGCTGAGCAGGTTAAGGTAGATAGTAAACCGATGGAACTTGAGCCGATGCCGGCTTGGCAGCGGCGAATTGTCCATATGACTATCCAGGAAACTGATGGAGTAGAATCGGAAAGCGTTGGTGAGGGTGAAGAGAGACATTTGGTGATTAGCCCAACTGCCTAATGGTTCGGTTGGAAAGAGCCCTCCTTTTTTTAGTAATTTTATTTTTACCGACTCAGCTTGGTAAACATTTTTGGCCAGCATCAAGCTTGGTTTATTCTTTGCCTATCGACTATCTTTCTCCCCAAGTTTATTTTTGGGATTTGTTAGTGGTTGGGTACTTCGTCGTTTGGCTAGTTCGAAAACCGCAAATTAATAAGTCAGCGATGGCATTTTTGTTGGTGTATGTTTTGTCTCAGGTTATGTCGTTACTTAAGGCCGGAAATGTAACTGCCGGATTGGTTCGGATAGAGCAAATCGGATTGGTTGGCGTTTTTGGGTTGATAATCGCCTCGGGTAAGTTGGCCGAGGATGGACGAATATATCGACTGGCGTTGCTGATAGCGGTGGTTTTTGAATCTTTTTTGGCCATAACGCAAGTGGTGTTAGGTCGGTCGGTTGGTCTGTGGCTATTGGGTGAGCGATCTTTCGATATCTCGGCAATCGAGATTGCCCGGTTTAACTGGTTTGGGCAAGTTTTTTTGAGAGCTTACGGCACTTTTTCTCACCCGAATGTTTTAGCAGGTTTTATGGTGATAGTCTTACCGATAATTGTGTCGCTCTCAGTTAGGAGACGGTGGAGTTTATTGCTTGGATCGGTTGCGACAATGATTAGTTTTTCAAGAGCCGGAATGTTGGTACTACTGGTGGAATGGCTGATTTATTTTGGTCGAAGATGGAATAGGGTGGCGTTGATATTGGCAGTACTCTCCCCGCTTATTGTTATTCGGTTCTCTTCGGCGTTTGATTTTGATTATTTGTCGATTCTACGTAGAGAGGAGTTGGCGGTAAATGCCTGGAGTTTTTTTGTAAGCTCTCCGCTGGTTGGTATTGGACTAAATAATTTTATCAATCAAACCGCAAATTCGATGTTAATCTCAGGGTCAACGCGTTTTTTACAACCGGTTCATAACATCTTTTTGCTGACTATTTCTGAATCTGGCTTGATTGGATTAGTAGGATATCTGGCTTTAATTGGTAGCGCAATTGTTAGGTTGTGGGTTTTCAGAAAAGTTAGTTTTGCACGGTCTTTGCTCTTTTGCTGGATATCGATAATATTTTTGGGTTTGATAGACCATTATTTTTTGACTTTGGCCCAGGGACAGCGTTTATTTTTTCTAGTTTGGGGATTAAGCTGGCAGATGGGATTTAAGTCCGGAAATGTTAAAATGAGTCGGTGAGCGTATTGACGAAGGTGTTTCAACAAACTGGTTGGCAGCTGTTGACTAAGGTCGTCTCTTCTTTTTCAAGCATCTTGATTCTGGCAGCGGTTTCCCGGAAGTTTGGTGAGTCTGGCACAGGGGTGTTTACTTTGGCCTTAACTTTCTTGAGTTTTTTAAGCTTGGTAGTTGATTTTGGTATCAATGCCCATATCGTTCGGGATTTTTTGCCAGGATCGGGTCGACAAAAAAATGAAATAGAACTGATTTGGCGTAAGCTACTCGGTTTTAGAGTTGTATTGTCGGTTATTCTGATGGTTTTTTCGCTAGTTGCAATTGCGGCTTGGCCGGAATCGTCGGGACTGTTTAAGTTAGCCGTAGTTCTTGGTTTGTTTTCGGTGTTTGTGTCAGTAATTTACAACAATGCTAATGTCTTATTTCAGGGAAAATTAAGATACGACCTGGCATTTTTGGCAAATGGTGGGGGTAGCTTAGTGTCTTTGGGGGCGGTTTTTCTGATAGTTTCTAGTCAGACAGAAGTTTCTTGGCTAATGCTTGGTTATGATGTTGGGTGGCTGATTACCGGTGTCCTGTCTCTTTTGTTAATTAGGCCATATATCAAGAATTTTTTACCAATTTTTGATTGGGGTTATTATAGACAATTGCTTAAAGATGTCTGGCCGATATCACTGACGCTGGTGTTAAACGTAGTTTATTTTAGGGCAGATTCATTTTTACTGTCGATCTATAAAACTTATAGTCAGGTAGGTGAATATAATTTGGCTTATCAGATTTTTCAGTCGGCTCTAGTTTTTCCTTCTTTTATAATGAATAGTTATTACCCGATTATGCTAGGAGCTATCGAGAGGGATCGACCTTTGTTTTTGAACCATTTAAGACTGTCTGTTTTGGGGATGCTTGGTATTGCGATATTGGGTACATTAGTTACTTTTGGATTATCTGGTTTGATCGTGTCACTAGTAGCAGGCAATCATGGGTTTAATGATTCCGCCAAGTTACTGAGCATTTTGTCGTTTAGTTTTCCGGCATTTTTCCTGTCCTCTATCCTGATGTGGACCCTGGTGACTCTAAAAAAATATAAGACTATGGTGTGTATTTACTTACTAGGATTGATTTTCAACGTAACGGCAAATATTATATTCATCCCCTCTTATTCGTATTTTGGTGTCGCTGTGGTAACGGTGGTATCTGAGTACTTGATTCTGTTTATGTTGGTATTTATGATTGTGACGAGTCTAAAATCAAGAGAATGAATTTAATAATTAATACAGATGGTGC
>CAZXEW010000014.1:0-21435 GCA_964640215.1 uncultured Gammaproteobacteria bacterium | reverse complement strand
AAATCAATCCCGAGCTTTAATCCCCCCGTCACCAGAAAAAATAGCCCTGGCAAAATCACTAAGGTCGACATCACAAAAAACATCCCCTTATATTTCATTAAATTCACGGCTTTTTTTTCTCCTTCGCCTCGGCGATATCTTTTCGTAATTCTTTTTTCAAATCCTCAGCGCTCTTTTTAATCTTCTCTTCTACCGCGTCAACCCGCTCGTTTAAAAAATGCCATATTTGTCTGTGATCATTTTCTTGTAATTGTTTCAAAAATTCCGTTCTTTCGGCCTCGGATAACTGGGCCAGAATAACATCTAAGATGTTTGAATGTATGGTCGAATCCGCCAACTGCGCCAAGTGCTTTTTTTCCTCGGTCGACAAATCCAGTTGGTCCAACTCGACAATTATCGACTCATATTCAATTAAGTGTGTATAAAACTGTAACATACATGTCATTCTGGCCAGCTCAGACGCGGCGCGTCCAGAATCTCTAATTACTGGCTAGCACATTTTCACTGGGCATTTTTAACGGGCCGAGTGGAATGTTGTTTCCTGAATCAGTAATAAAATAATATAACACTGCTCCCTTCCTCGGTCCACCTGCCAACCCCAAATCCTCCATCACTTCCGGCGAACCACCCAAGTGTTTACCAGTCCACTCGGCTGGGCCAGCATCACCAATATCAGTTACCACTACCTGACCGGTTTTCGGATTGATCACCAACATCTTTCGAAATTTATAAAAATCCCGGTACTCAGCCACTCTTTCCGAAAAACCCGGCGACAGGAAAGTCGGAACTGCAATGTAATATCTCTCTCGCAGTTCATCTGCCGGAGTGAATACGGCTTTACTCGGTGCAAAATATCCCCAAGCCCCCAAACCTGGTGCGATGCCGGAACTCCCAAACATTGCCCAATCAACGGCATTGTGAGCATGGGCAAAAACATTATCTCCAGGATAACGATACAAATGCTGCTCACCGCCAATCATTCCATAGGTCCGATTAAGCCGTTTATTATCTATCTCCGGTACGACTGTCACATTCAAATTCTTTTTGATCGACTCGGTGATGGCTTTATCTTCAGCAGCACTCAGAGTTCGAGCCTCTCCCGGCAACAGACTCTGCAACTCTTTAGCCATTAAAATATTTTTGTTGGTGCTCCCGGTAATCTGGACCTGATTTTCCGCCACATTATTCATCTGGCTACTAGACATTCCCGGAGTATTCAAAAGCATTAACCCCCCCAGCGACCCAATCGCCACTTTTCTTAAATGCTTATCAAATAAATTCTGGCTAGCCTGCCTCTCCCTCGCCTTCCACTTTTTCCGCAGGTGTTCAAAATGAGGTTTTTTGGATGTAAATAATTTCATATGATATTGTTCGAGTCGGCCCCCCCCGAAGGGGAGGAGAACTCTTTTATTTATCGTTCGAATGCACCTCAGGCTTCCAAGTCATACCCGTATAATAAGTATCATTCTTGCATTCAAGTATATAAACATACCATTTCCAATTACTCATTCTAATTCATTGTCACTTCTCGTCGTTCCTCCTCGATGAATATCTGCTATCTCACTAACAATCTCAAAAATGTCCTCGTCACCACCACTGCCGTAAACATCGATACCAATACCCCGATCGCCAGGGTCATCGCAAATCCCCTGACCGAACCGGTTCCTAAAAAGTACAAAATCCCGGCGGTGATCAGCGAGGATGTATTCGAATCCCGAATCGACGACCAGGCCCGTTTAAACCCCAGCTCCAGCGCCACACTCGGGCTCTTTCCCCACCTTTGTTCCTCCTTCATCCGCTCAAAAATCAAAATATTAGCATCAACCGCCATTCCAATCGATAACACAAATCCGGCAATCCCCGCCAAAGTCAAGGTCACCGGCGGCAACAGGAAAAAACCGGTTTTAAATATCGCCAACACAAATAAAGTATAAATCACCAATGCGAAGTCGGCTATCAAGCCTTTAGCTCCGTAAAACAAGGCCATATAAATCACTACCGTCAACAATCCCACTACCGCGGCCACCATACTTTTATTTATAGATTCCTGTCCCAGACTGGCCCCGATCGAACGCTGCTCCAAAATTTTAATCGGCACCGGCAGCGCCCCAGCATTCAGTTGAATCGACAACTGCTTAGCTTGTTCCACACTAAACTGACCACTAATCACCCCATTTCCACCGATAATCTCCTGTTTGACTATTGGCGCTGTCACTAATTGGTCATCCAAAAAAATCGCCAGCGGCTTTTGAACATTCCGCTGGGTAATTTCGCCAAACTTTTTAGCTCCCGTTTCGGTAAAGACAATCTGAACCTGCGGACCAGTTTGACCCTGAGAATCAAAACTTACTTGAGCACTTTTTAAATCTGCTCCGGTTAATCCCGTCGCCACAAAACTGTCACTAACCACCGTCGCCGACAGACTGGCCTCCCCCGAAGGGCTGCTTGACAATTCCCGAAAATCGAGCTGGGCAGTTTTACCAACCAAATCCGCCGCCGCTGAAGAATCCTTAACCCCCGGCAAGTCAACCAAAATCCGCCTCTCATTACCCAACTTTGAAGATTGAACCACCGACTCCGACACCCCAAATAAATTGACTCGCTTCTCGATTACCTGCCGAGCCGACTCGAGGGCATTATCCTTTTGATCCAAAGCAATCTTATCCATCTGAGCCTGCAATACTAGTTGTGTCCCCCCCTGCAAATCCAACCCTAATTTTAGCGGAAATTTGTCTAGAATATCGGCGCTGTTAAAGCTAAATTTAGTCCCCGGTATACTCAGAACCTGATTAATTTTTGGCAAATCAAAATAGGCCGCCGCCAAAGTTAAAATTATGATCACCCACAGCGCCAACCGACCACGCATCTTAAACTACCACTCCCTCGACCAACGACAGTTCATCTCCGATCAACATGATTTTTGGCTGAAATAATACCTTAATTATAAACGGATCTCTTCGTCTAACTCGAAACGCAAATTCGGCCTCATCCATATACGAATAGTTAATCTCCCGCTCACGCTTGGTCTGTTCATCCGCCACCAACGCTTGCAATTCCGGCTGAACGATCTGGCCAATTACCAACAAATCCACATCATCCGTCCTAGTCTGATCATCGCGCGCCGAGAGACCAGAGGCCTCATTGCGCACAAAACGTGTCGCCAACATCGCAAATTTGACTCTCCCCAGCTTTGCCCGACTTTTAATAATAGCTCCACCCAGCCCGGATGACTTGGTTACCAACTCCATCAATTGCGGATAAAAAGTATAGTCCCGGCGAAACCGGTACAATCTCCGGTTGGCCCGCCATTCTGACGCCACCATCCCGTATTTTTCCATTCTGGCCAGCTCCCGGCGAACTGCATTAATCTCTTCCCCCACTCGACGGACAATCTCCCGCACATGCAGCAACTGTTCACCCGAACCCAAAAACAGCTCCAGTATTTTTATTCTAACCTTCGATACGAATAGCTCTTCCATATTTCCGTTGTCATTCTGGCAAGCTCGCGCGTCCAGAATCTAAATTGAACTAAGTTTGTACTCGGTGTAAATTTATAGCAGTTGGAGACAAAAATCAATAGGTAACTGAGCTGCCGACGGGAATCGTCTGAATCCAAATCTGACCACGATCAAAAGTAATCTCTTTGCCGTTTTTATCTAAAAACTTTTCCCGGGCCAGTCGATTGGCCTTGCTCCAGGTTCCTTCAGTCACATTTCCATCTTGGAAAATCAGAGCTTTACCAGTTCCTTTATTGGTATATAACAAATGAACATTATTCTCATAGCCGTCGTTGGCATGAGACTCAACCATCGATTGAACAATCACTACTTTGGGACCCAAAATCTTATTCTTATTCAAATCCAAATGGTCAACCCCGGCATTTTTGCGATTGTAACAATTGCAGGTTCGATCATAGCTCCAATCGACTTTATAATCTCCCTGACTTTCCCAGAAATTGACCGTAATGTGGTTGGTTGTTCCACCAGCTTGATCGTCTTTGAACTTCCACGGCACGAATGATTTATCCCAGCGCACGCCGGCTGAATCTGTGGCTGTCCAACCCCGCTTGGCACCAACGTCCCAAAGTTTAGCCGTCGTTGAATACATGGTGTGCTCGGTCGCGACCGGATGACCCAACCGCTGATAATCTCTCCAAAAAGTCGGAAAGCCAATATTAAACTGATTCAAATCTTTGATTTTGAAAGTAATAATTTGACCCAAAGCATTGGCCGGACCAGGCGTATTTGCTCCCCCGACATGAGCGTAAAGCGCATCGTACTCGGACAACCAATCCAGGAAATAAGTTCGAGCTGATCGGACGGGACCAATCTGGACATCAGACAAATTACATAAAAATACACCCATAAATCGGGTAATTCCACCCTCAGCCACTGCCTCATAGACTACATCCGCACTGGATAAACCCGATTGAGGTCGGGCTTCGATATGGTTCTCAATCATCACCGCCAGCGGTCGCCTCAAATCCCAATTATCCTTAGCCTGCTGAGTGTGCATCGATCCATTCAAAGGACAACTCTCGGTTTTAGGAGCATTAGGATCTTCCTCAATGGACTGTGACGCATTCGGCAAGGCCGCCGTTTTCGAACTAGTCGGTTGAACCCCTGGCAGCTTGGATGAAAACATCGAATACGATAGCATCGACGAAGACATAAACAAAACGATTGCCACGATCGCCATCAGCAAACTTTTCTGGAGAGTATTTAAACTGTCAAATATCTTCATTACCGACATCTATAAACATTGTATACCGGTTTATCTCGAGTTTGCAACTGATTGTAAACGGTTATTTGTACCAACAAAGATAATTTTCCAAAAATACAAATCAAGTCCAGATATCGGCTTTCGGGTATCAAATCTCAGACTCTTTCACTTGTCATCCTGGTAAGTTCACGCATCCAGGATCTGTCTGATAACTACCTATTTTACTTCCTCGCCTCTTCCAAAACCTGCTCTTCCTCCTTCGATAATTCGACATCCGCCACACCCTTTATGACTGACTTGGCATAAATCCTGGTACCAGACCGGGTGTGCAGGCTCGTCAATACCAATCCCGAATCCACCCCGCTTAATAAAACCACCGTAAAACTCTGATCACCGCCCACATCCTGATACGGATTATACCTCTTCAAAGCCACTTTTTGGATATTTTTCAAGTTCTCAACCCCTTGCCTTTTGAAATTTTTGGCCAAAAACTCCTCACGCTCATTAATCTCCTCGATATCTTTCAGAAGCTGGATAAATTTCGACTTCAAGCTCGGATCATCTGATCCCGGAATTAGCTTTTGAAGCAATCTATTTAGCTTTGTGACTATAACGCTCAAAACGCTAACCCAAATCACCAACCCCACGCCCGCGATCCCGATCACCCATTCCATCTCTTGATCCTAACATATCCTCTCCCCAAAATCCCTTTCAATGAATTTTGCTACTTGTTTATATATATTTAAATGTTACTCTACGCTCTAATGGGTGAAAAACCGATCGATATACCGCCATCTCAAATCGAATATTTATATAATTTTTCAAATTCCCGCGATCAGGTCAACTGGTCAGCCAGGCACCGACCAAATTTACCTTTCCTAACCCAACTGCTTCCGCATCTGTATGATTTTCTCGATTACAATATCCGCCGAATCAGTTACGACCCCTCCAGCCTCCGAGCTACCATCGGCATTTCCGGCGGCCTCGATTCCTCAGTTGTAACTTACCTGACCGCTGAAACCATGCGACGTGCCCAGCAACTCGGCACCTCACGCGACACCAACCTAATGCTATTAACCTTCAAAGGTATGAGCGAAGAGGATTATCTATCCTCACTCCGTTTTGCCGAAGACGTAAAAACTGCTTTCCCCGATATTCCCATCACTCACCATACAAGAGATCTAACAGAACACCTTAGACATTTTGATCAATTTACCGATCAAATTCTCCAAGATTGCCAAAGACCCAAAATATATTCCGGCGAGCTCGCCAGCCGTTTATACACCTCTATCCTTCTAGAATGTGCTGATAAATCCGGGCATGCTGCTCTTGATTGCACCAACGGCACCGAATACATCTTAGGAGAAATCGTCATCGGCGGCGGAGCTGAATGTGCCCCACTGGTCGACTTCTATAAAAGCCAGGTCTATGATTTGGCCGAAATTTTAGGCCTGCCCGACTACATTATTAACCGCCCTCCCATTAACTCAGCCTGGGGACACAATAAAGTTGCCACTTATTTTCAAGAAATCCCGCCTGGACTTACACCCCGCGATGTTTTTTCAGTACTTGACCCAATTCTCTATCTACTCTTCGAACGCCGGCTAAGTCCGCAATCAGCCTCTGCCTCTTTGGGACATTCTTTTGAAGTTACCAATAGCATCGCCCAACGTCTCGCCAGCCAGACCCATCGTCGAGACATCCCTTTTTTCACCGTCCACGATCGCTACAAAAAATACCCCCGCAATACCCCAACAATCGATAACCAAACTATGCGTCAACTTTTCAGTCAAAGTTTCGATCTAACTACCTGAACATATGTCTGCCCTAAAACTAACCATCTCCCCACAACAAACCATTATCACCTGTCTCTCTGTTTGCCTAATTTCTCACCTTCGTCGTCAAGGTTTTGTTATCCCGGAAGCTATCGAGCTCGACACTCTCACCCAAGGGCTAAAATTTACAAAATTTGACTACACGACCGGCCAATTAGTCTACATCGCTCAAAACTATCCGACCAAAATCACTCAATACATCGACTATCTTAGTTTCTACAACTTTCTTTCGCAGTACCGCTATCCTAATAATATCTCTCAACTCCACCAACCAATCGATTTGCAGTTTCTTAAAAAAATCGCCCGAAGCTCACCGATAATTTATATTGATCAATATTATCTTGAACAAATCCATATGGCCCATTTCGTCATACTAAACACCCTCTCCGATGAAACTTCAATAATTCTTGACCCCTGGGACGGCCAAACCAAATCCCTCCCCACCAAAACCCTGCTGCGATCGATTCAAAGCCTGCGCAACAACCTCAAAATCAGCCCAATCGCCATTATCTTAGGATAAATCTGGGTTATAGGCTCACCTAAGTCGATCAAACCAGCTCCTAGGCACGCTTCGCGCTTGACACGCACATTTAGCCATGATAGGGTATTGCAGTACGCATCACTTATGGCTAAGAAGCATCACTCCAGTTCAAAGATTTATAAACTGCGCCAACAGCTCGAAGGCAAACAAGTCGTCGTCAAACCACCAACCGCCTCAACTGTTATCACCCCTTTAGGCAGCTTCGCCCTACCCACCAACATCGACTACACCCCAATCGCCAAACCAAACTTAAACCAAGACATCCTCTACCTTCGAAAAGACATGACCAAAATCGCCTTTCTCGCCTCCCTAGCCATCGCTGCTCAACTTATTCTTTTTATTTGCCAACGAAACGGTCTTCTGTTTCGTGGATTATAACTAGCAACTAGCAACTAGCAACTAGCAACTAGCAACTAGCTTGAAGGGGGGTGACTTTAATTTATGCAAATGTATTGTGTTAAATGTCGTCAAAAAAGAGACGCCTTAGACGTCGAAGAAGTTACCATGAAAAATGGTAAAAAAGCTGCCAAAGGCAAATGTTCCGTCTGTGGCACTGGAATGTACAAAATCGGTGCTGTTGTCTAAGATCTAACAGGGTCTTATTCACAAAAATCCCCTCTTCATTGAGGGGATTTTTTTAGGCTTAAAATCTTGCCAAAATATGATATAATACCCACATAAGGTTGGATGCCTTAGTGACCACTATCCATTACTGGACGTCTAAGCTAAGGATTGTCATCCCCAGAGGATGACCTCCAGCCTTTTAGACTTCCTTTGCTCTATATTGCAAACTCTCAGCCAGGTGTTCGGGTAAAATATTGTCGCTGTGTGCCAAATCCGCAATCGTCCGAGAGACCTTCAATACCCGGTGAAAGGCCCGGGCCGACAAATTCATTTGATTGATCGCAAGCTTCAACAACTCCTTTGATTCATCATCCAACGGGCAATATTTCCTAATCTGAGAGTTACTCATCTCTGCATTTGTCAAAATACCACCCTCTTTAAACCGCTCCTGCTGGACCAAACGAGCTTTAACCACCCTTTTGCGAATTTCCGCCGAACTCTCCCCAGCTAACTCCGAGGTCAATTTCTCGGTCTCGACCGCCGGTACATCAACATGTAAATCAATTCGATCAAGCAGCGGCCCCGACACTTTTTTCTGGTAACGAATAATCTGCGACGGCGCACAGATACAACTTTTATTGACCGATCCCAAATACCCACACGGACAAGGATTTTGAGCAGCTAGTAGAATAAACTGGGCTGGAAACATTAACGTCCCGCTCGATCGCGATATCGACACCTCTCGATCCTCCAACGGCTGGCGCAGCGCCTCCAATACTTGCCTCGGAAACTCCGGCAGCTCATCCAAAAACAACACCCCCCTGTGAGAGAGCGACACCTCACCCGGTCGAATCGTATTTCCTCCACCAATAATTCCGACATATGAAGCAGTGTGATGTGGACTACGGATCGGCCTCATTCTAATAATCGGCTCACGAACATTTAAACTACCGTTGGCTGAATAAATTTGAGTCACCTCCAACGCCTCTTTCAGGCTCAAAGGCGGCAAAATCGATGGAAAACTGCGAGCCAACATCGTCTTCCCTGAGCCAGGGGGCCCTTTCAACAACACATTATGCGCCCCCGCCGCCGCAATCTCCAACGCCCGCTTACTTTGCTCCTGACCTTTAATCTGGCCAAAATCATACTCACTTTCAGTCATCACTTCCAACTCCAAATTTGTCTTTGACTCCGCCAATATCTCAACCTGCCCCATCAAAAACTGGACCACCTGAACCAAACTTTCAAAAGCGTAGACCTCAACTCCATCAACTATATTGGCCTCAACCACATTTTCCTTGGGCAAAAAGACCCTCTTCAACCCCAACTGTTTAGCCATCAACACCAACCCCAAAACCCCCTGGGTATAGCGCAGACTGCCATCGAGAGACAACTCCCCCACCACCAACACATCACTCAAATCCGCTACCAACTGCCCAGAGCTCATCAGTAATCCCAAACCGATCGCCAAATCAAAGGTCGGACCCTCCTTGGGTAAATCGGCCGGTGCTAAATTAACCGTAATTCGCTTTGAAGGAAAATCAGCCCCGGAGTTTCGCACCGCCGAACGGACCCGCTCACGAGCCTCACCAACCGCCCGATCGGCCAAACCGACGATCGTAAAGGAGGGCAAACCCGCACTCGCAATATCCACCTCGACCACCACCGGCTCGGCGTAAACCCCCACCAGTGTGCCTGAATTTATTTTTGCCAGCATCGTTTCAGGCAGTTGTGCGCAGTTTAATAGCAAAGATAACCCGAAGTCAAGCAGTAATTTAGAAAATCATTTGGCCACACCTAATATTGTTCGACTATCTCTAATATTGTTCGATACGCAAGTGGAGAACCTACCAATTTACATACTTTATACTCGTATCCGGCGAAATATGACTCTGCGGGCGATGATGTATACCCGGTTTCTTGCTCGGCAGAGGCAAATGGATCTCCCCAATCTCTTCCGACACAAAATTTTTAACCTTCTGACTAGCCTTGACAGTCGCCGTGGTTGCAAAAAAAGTCATCCCGAATAAAAAAACCATTATCAAAAGAGTAGTAAAAATAGCCTTCCAATCCTCACGCATCGTTAGTTGTCTTAAATCATACTCACTAATAGCCGATCGGTCAATGAAACTATCCCTTAAGAGACAATAATCAAGCTGGCTATCAAAAAGTATATGCACAAGCTCAATAAATCCTGCGCCACCGTCGTAAATGGGCCACTCCCGAGTGCCGGATCAACCCGACACCTATATAATATATTCGAGATAATCAAGGCTATAATCGGACCTATCGCTACCGTTACCATCATCGCCAAACCTACCACCACTGACGTTTTCAAGGAACCCAACCAGAGATAACTGACAATTGCCATAATCGAACCTAATGTAAGTCCAATAATCACTCCAACCACCAATTCTTTAAAAAAGTAAACCCAAAACTCAATCTTGCCTTTAGTAATATTACGAATAAAAATTGTTTCAGTTTGTTCACCGACCGCATCGGCCATAAACACGATTATCGGCACGAAAAAAGCTAATCTAATATTATTTACCAGTAAAGCTTCGAATTTGGATACCACCACTGTAGTAATAATTCCACCAATCAACCCAACCAATAACCACGGCAGCCTCAATCGAACCAATAGGCCAATCTTGTCAGTCGCATCATCAACATAAAAATACTTATTTTTAGCAAGTTGTCCCATTAACAATCATCTTACCTCAAACCACCAAAAATTTGAACCTATGGCTAATTAGAGCTATAATATACATGCCTAGGAAAATGGGTGATTACTCCCTGTAGCTTTAGCGAAGGGGAGAGGAAAGTCCAGACAGCATAGAGCAGGGTGTCCGGTGTAAACCGGAACGGGTAACCGCTAGTTTAGAGCAACAGTGACGAACCGAGATAATGCTCGGGTGAAACGCCGAAAATCGTAAGATTAGTAGGTCCCACGTAGCCTCTGGCGAAGTGGGAGGCAATCCTCCCCGCTGCAATCCTAGAATTGGTCAAGCTGCTCGCTTAATGACCTCAATCAGGAGCATAGATAAATGTCATCAAGTCCACGAAGCCTCGGCGGAGTGGACCCAACAGAATCTGGCTTACTAATTTCCTAGGCAAAATTTTCTCAAAATTTCGACGACCGGAAATTAGCAAGGTTCTGCAACGCAGGTTCTTATCGTTTCCTAGGCACCTTTTACTATTTCTTAAGGCAACTCAACTTCTTCTTTCAAAATATCCTGGGTAATTATTTGGATTACCACTGTAATCGGCACTGCCAGCAACGCCCCGGCTACTCCCAGTAACCTGCTGCCAATCGCCACCGCTAAAATCACAAACAACGGATTCAAACCAACCGCTTTTTTCATCACCTGCGGTACCACAAAATGGTTTTCAGCCTGTTGAATAAACAGATAAGACAAACCAACCATCAAGGCAATAAACGGCGAAATCGTATAACCGAGTAACACCGCCGGCACCGCCGAAATTATCGGACCGATCACCGGCACCACCTCCATTACTCCGGCTATAATCGCCAGCGGAATTGCATACGGAATTCCCCAAATCAACAAGACGATATAAGATAAAACACCAATAATCAAACTCAACACAATCTGACCGCGCAGCCAGGATCCTAATTTTTCCTCAATCCGATGAGTGATCCGCCGAGCCCGCTCCTTGTGACCAATAAAAAACTGATCGATCAAATTATCTAAATTGTGCCGCTCCAGTAATAAATAAAAGGTCAGTACTGCCACCGACACAATAGCCACAAAATTACCAAACACCTCCAAAGAAAAAGTCAGCGCATTGCGGGAAAAAGTCCCCAGCTCCTGCTGCAGTAGTTGCCTATCGACAAATTCAGCCGGGATGATATTACCGATTGTTTTAGGCAGTGTTTGGGACAAATTATTGGTTTGCTCGATTAACGGCGTCACCACCAAACCTATCAGTCCGGCTAACATCGCCATTAAAACCAAGTAAGTAATCGAAATCGCCAGCGACCTCGGGGCTTTGGTTTTCTCTTCAATCCAGCTGATAATCGGCGCTAACCCCGACATAAAAATAATCGCCACAAACAGCAGAATGATCACATCCCTGATCAAAAATAGCGCCCACAACATCGCAAAAAAAGCAGTTGCAAAAAAAATTGTCTTGTGCGAAATATCAATTCGTCTATTCATTTTTCCTCTACCAACTACCAACTACTTATTGTACCAATCTGAAGCAAGCTTTGCTACTTTTTCTCGCCAACCCACCTGACCAATATCAAACCAATGAATGTCTTTGTCTTTTATAAACCAAGTCATCTGTCGCTTGGCGTACTGATGTATCTTAGCTTGCAACCTTTGTCGAAATTCAATCTCCAAAACTTTTCCTTCAAGCAAATCCGCCAACATCCCATACTCCAACCCTAACTCTCTCATCCTCTTATAACTCAACCCCTCCCCATACAACCGCCGTCCTTCCTCAATCAGACCCTGTTTTATCCGAGCATCCAACCGGTCATCAATCCGCCGATTTAAAGTTTGCCGATCTGTCATCAATCCAATTTTCAAAGCCTTAAACTGTCTCCTTTTTCCTAATTCCTTATTTCTAGTATTTACGTATGGATACGCCGACACAATCTCTATTTTCCTGATCAACCGCCGACTGTTCGCACGATCCGATGGATTCATTTCTTGCCATGTTTCCACAGATTCTCCTTTCAAATTCTCTTGCAACTCCAAAAGCGACAAGCCCTCTAACTTCACTCTTAACTTTTCATTAAACGGCAAATCTATACTACTCAGGTCTTCTAAAAATGCCCGCAAATATAACCCGGTCCCGCCAACAATTATCACTTTCTTGCCTCTCTTCAAAATCTCTGTCACTTTTTTATCGGCAAAATCGACATAATCTTTGACCGTAAACCTCACCCCTGGATTCACTAAATCATAACCCCATATCTTCACCCCATCAATCTCCCAACAACCTGAATGTTTTCGTCTGACAACTGCGGGCCCACGAAGGGGAGGATGACTGTTTTCTCCCCCCGGCATCTTTCCCGTCCCAATGTCCAACCCCTTATACACCTGCCGCGAATCACATACCAGCAGTTCAGCGTCAATTTTTTTAGCCAGCTCAATTCCCAAATCTGTCTTACCGGTCGCAGTTGGACCAACTATTGCTAACAACCTATTTTTTTTATTTCCTGCTAACATATAAAGAATGTCTCGCTTTCTAACAATTGTTATTACTATCAGCTTCGCGTTTAGCCTGTTTTACTTTATCCACTATTGGTGGAATCATCCCTACCAATACTTCGCTTATCAAGCCCAAAGTTGGCTCCAGGGTCGACTCGATATCCCCACCAATCAGCTTGTCTCGACAATCGACTTTACGTTTTTTAACCAACGCTACTATTGGCCCCAAGGCCCATTTCCCTCAATCATTCTACTCCCTCTCGAAATAATTCCCAATCTTGTCTATACCCAATCAATCATGCAACTAATATTAATTATCATCCTCGGCCTGACCCTTTTGAGTCTGGCACGGCTTCAAAATTTCTCCACTCACCACTCCATGATTTTAAGCATAGCGTTTTTGGTCGCCTCTCCAATGATCAATATTATCACCACCTCCGGCTCATCTCAATACGCCCAACTAGTGTCAGTTACCCTTCTAAGTCTACTGCTGCTTTTTCTTGAAAGAAATCCTCAACCGCTAATTCTAGGCATTCTAAACGCGGCTCTAATCGCTACTCGCCCAACCTCCGGTCTATTTTTTTTCGCGCTCTGCTTTCTGCTATTTACTAGAAATCGGGGCTGGAAAAAGAAACTTCGAGCACTAATACTATTTCTCACACCCATTGTTATAACCATTGGATTGCTCGCCCTGTATAACTTGTTTCGGTTTGATAATTTCTTGGATAACGGCTACTACTCTAACGTACTGGTTTCCGAAATTTCACAGCTTCGCCAAGACGGCCTTTTTTCCTACAAGCACCTCTTAGTAAATTTCTATTATTATTTTCTTGAACCGATCAACTTGGTTTGGCGCCAGAACAAACTCGTCATTCCATATCTAACCTACAACCCCTGGGGCCTCAGTCTGTTCATTATCGCTCCGTTTTTTCTCTATTCACTAAAAAGCTTAAAACAGCTCAATGCTTACACGGCGTCACTCTGGTCTACAGTCTTACTCACCTTAGTTATTCTACTCTTCTATTTTAATACTGGCTGGTCTCAATTTGGTCCCCGTTACACCGCCGATTTTATGCCGATCATATTTTTACTGACGCTCTACTCCCTTAAACCGCCCAATCTGACCAATACCCAAAAAGCGATTATCGCGCTAAGCAGTCTCCTTAACATCTATCTTCAATATAGTTCTATGTTTCTACCGACTGGTTAACTACTACCAAAACCAGCGACCTATATGGTTAATCATCACTACTCCCCAAATATTAATCAGAATACTCACTGTCACCAACCCGATGCTCAGCTTACTCGGCACTTTACCAATACCCAATGCTATCAATATTAGTATGAGCGGCATAAAGTCTTGAGCGTATCTATAGCCGAATTGGCTATACCCTACACCGGCCCAAAACGAAATCAACCCAAAAGTCGCTATCACCCCCACCCAACAGGCCAAGCTAAGTAGTGACCTCTTCGCCCACACCACTAAAACCACCGCTGGTGTCGTCACCCAAATTGCCAAACTATAAATTGACGGAATGATAAACGGAAACCCATCAATCATTTTTGGCAATCGGAACAATAGGCCGTCGACCTGCTTTGGGATAAATCTCCAACTCATAAAGCCGTTCAAAAACTCGCGCCCCTTCTGCGAATCCGGAATCAATTGGTAGGGCGACAGCGGACTCGCTATTCCAAACCGAACAAAATTATAGACTAGATCCAACCCGACAAATACAGCTAGCCCCAACCCAAAAAACAATAAATTGATAATTTGTTTTTTACCAGGAGGCCAAAATAGTTTGTGAAGATAAATTAAGAAGAAACAGGCGCTCAAAATCACCGTCGACCTCGCCCAAAACGCCGCTCCCAGCAATAACCCAATCATAAATAATCGCCTCTCTCCAAATGATTCAATCAGCGCCAGTAACACGAAAAAGACCGCTACTACATGTGCCAAATACCAGGCCGATCCGGTACTAGCCAGAAAAAAATGATTCGTCCCCAAGCCAAATAATATCGCCACCAAAAAAGAGGTCTGACGACTAATATTTAGCCTTCTTAACATCACCCAAACTAAAGCCACGTTAACCGCCCCCAAGCCACACGAAAAAAGTGTTTGCGAAAAGTTGGCACCAAAAATTATCACAAAAGGCACTAGCAAAAGAGCCGGCATCGGTGGATAAACTACAAAATAGCGTCCGCCAAAGGGGATTAGTTCGTTCAACCATGGTGGACTCTCAGTCAAAAATAACTTACCATTCGCCAACGCTACCGCCAGTCTAGTAAAATAGTCATAAGGCGACTGTCCCGGAGAGGCAAAATAATATATGAAAAAAGTCAACACAAACAATACTGTACTTATCAAAAAAATATCAACCTTACTCTTAGCTAATTTTCCAGTAAACCTATTCATCTATTTTTTGATTGGCCTAATTATCAGGCTATTGTTGGGCACTTTACCAGGTTTCAAAATCGACGTCGGTGACTGGTACGCCTGGTCAATCCGCTTAAATCAATTACCTTTCAACCAATTTTATAGTAGCAACTACTTTTCAGATTATACACCAGGCTACCTATACATACTTTACTCTATAGGACTTCTTAAAAATCTTTTAAGTCTATCAGACCCAACCTTTTACTTTTTTCTAAAATTACCGGCCATTATTTCAGAAATCGCCATTTCCGCCATCGCCTTTATCGAGCTAAAACGCCACCTATCAATCAAATTGTCTCTTCTTGGCACCTACCTAATCCTTTTTAATCTTAGCTTAATTTTTAACAGCGCCATCTGGGGTCAAATCGATAGCGTCCTAACCCTCACGATGCTGCTGTCAATTTATTTCCTCAAACAGACCAAGTTAATTTTATCATCAATATTCCTAAGCATCGCTATCCTGATCAAACCACAAGCTCTGATTCTTTTACCAGTCTTTGGCTTGTATTTTTTGACCAAACCCTCACTTAAAAATTTATTCAAATTATCGCTGCCCGCCTTGATCACTACCCTTCTGCTCTCACTTCCTTTTTTTGGCCCATCCAGCCTAATTTCCTTAATCGCCCTGATCCAAAAAACTTCCAACGAATATGCTTACACCTCACTTTTTGCCTACAACATTTGGGGGGTCATTGGTTTTTGGATCAATGACAATCAAATGTTTGGTCCACTCGACTACAAAACCTATTCAATACTGATGTCACTTTTCTATTTCTGTCTACTAGCCTGGTTTAAATTCAAAAAAAAGCTCGGTCTATACTCCCTAACTACCTTAGCCTGTTTAGCTTTCTATTTTCTCCCCACCCGGGTCCACGAACGCTATCTTTATCCGGCCTTAATTTTTTTAGTTCTGGCCGTTATCGAAACCAAAAATTATTCGATCTGGATAATTCAGACGGTTTTTAGCCTAATTTATCTGTCCAGTCTATATTATGTTTATGTCTATTACAATGAAATTTATTACAAAATGCCGCATGTGTTTTTCAATTCTACGCTGTACAATTTTCTTCAAAATAATTCTGTCGGGATCTCGATATTTTCCACCTTTATATTTATCCTTAGTTCGTGGATAATACTAAAATCAAAACATGTTCAAAAATCTGACAAGTTCTAAAAAAGTCCTGATCATCATTTTACTGCTGGCTTTGCTGTTTCGGATTTTCCGGATCTGGTATCCCAATGCTTATGTTTTTGATGAGGTCTACCACGCTTTCACGGCCAAAGAGTATGTCACCGGCTCCAAAGTCGCCTGGGAATGGTGGAATACCCCACCTCCCGGTGTCGCTTATGAGTGGACCCATCCCCCAATCGCCAAAGAAATTATGGCTCTCTCACTTGGACTTTTTCACACCACCGACGCCTGGGGTTGGCGCCTTCCCGGGGTAATCATGAACCTTATCGCCATCTACCTAGTTTATCAAATAGCTTTATTCTTATTCAAAAAAGAACCCCTCGCCCTAACCTCAGCTTTTCTTTTTTCTATTGATGGCCTCAACTTCGTCCAATCTCGAACTGGCATGAACGATATCTACGTCGTTACATTTATGCTAGCCTCCTTTTTTCTGTTCGTCAAAAAAAGGCTCTTTTTTTCGGCCGTTCTTTTTGGCCTTGCAATCGCCAGCAAATGGGCTGCAGTTTATCTCTTATTCGTTTTCGTGACTCTAATTTTTCTCGACTCCAAATCAACTTTATTTGAAAAACTGTTCAAAAAAATCGCCCTCTACATCATCGTTCCACCCGTAATTTACCTACTCTCTTATTTACCGTTCTTTATTCTCGGTCACACCTTTGATCAATTTATTCAGCTCCAACAACAGATGTGGTGGTATCACACTCACTTAAAAGCCGCTCATGATTATGCCTCCGCCTGGTGGTCCTGGCCCTTCAATCTTTATCCGGTTTGGTATTATGTTCAATATTTCAACAACGGCTACATCGCCAATATCTTTGCCTCCGGCAATTTGCCGCTTTTTATCTTTGGATTTGCCGCCATCTTACTCAGCATAAAAGATATCGTTTTCAAGAAAATTTCCACCCTGGCTATCATCATTCTGGGTTTCTTGATTTTTTGGCTCCCTTGGTCCGTATCTCCGCGGATCATGTTCTTATACCATTACTGTGCATCCATTCCTTTTATGTGCATCGCGCTAGGTTTTCAATTAAACAAGCTTTATGAACAAAAGTCTAGTCGCCAATTTTTTTACCTGCTGCTCGGCTTAACTTTTCTTGGTTTTCTGTTTTACTATCCAGTACTGACCGGGATTGCCTTACCGAAAGTTTTATTAAAGCTATTTTTCTTTACCAATCTGACCAAAAACCCATTTGGAAGCTTGTAAACCAGAATAATCATTTTTATCCCGTGTCAGAAACTGACGTATTTTGCGGTTTTGATTTATTTTTTTTGACATTCGCACCACTGTATCAGTCCCAACTTTGGCTTTCCCGGCGATCCGGCGGACCGGCCAACCTTCATCTATCATCACCATCACCCGCCAACGATTTTTGACCATCCGGATCTCGCTCGGTGTTAAAAGTTCAAGTAAAATATCACCCGGCAAATCAACCGACTCATCCGTTTTTGGTTTAGACATAAAGTTAATATTACGAAAAGATACTTATGAAGCTTCACGACCTCACGGTAGCGGTTTCTCTCAGCTTCACAGCTTTAGCTGATAACAGTATAATAATAAATCATGGCTCGCTTAATGGCAAACCGACCGCTATTTCGTCTCCTTTGGCTATTTTTATTTTGGCGATTTTTCATCTATTTGGTCGCCTTTGTCGGACTGTGGTTACTAAATCCCCACACCAGCAGCGCCTCAACAGTCATTCAAACATTTGCTAATTGGGACGGGGGCCATTATTTGACGATCGCTAAAAACGGCTACATCTATAATATTGAATTGGCGTTTTTACCAATCTATCCACTGCTGATCAAACTCGCTAGCCTGATCACATTGAATCATTATTTAATTGCCGCCATAATCGTTTCAAATCTCAATCTGTTTCTATTTTTAGTCCTGTTTTATAACTATTGCCGCAAAAAATTTTCTGCCGCTGTCGCCTGGCGCTCGAGTATTTTGTTGCTATTTTTTCCAACCTCCTTTTTCCTAGGATCTGTTTACTCCGAATCAACTTTCTTACTTTTAGGAATTTTAGCTATCTACCTAAGTAACCCCGGCACTAAATTACAACACCGCTGGTCTTATTCCTGGATAGCCGCTATGCTGGCCTCCCTCACCAGAGTGACTGGTTTTCTAATCGGGCTGATTGTCGTCGCCCGCTACGCTGCAGTCAAAAAATCCCCCAAAGTCCTACTCCTCTTTCTCTTAACATTCTCCGGATTTTTATTGTATATGCTCTATCTGCAGCTAAGTTACGGCAATCCTTTAATTTTTGGCGAAGCCCAAGTTTACTGGAGCCGGCAATTATTTCCCACCGACCCTTTTTTAACTATCGCCCGCTATCACCAGCAGATCTTCACCTGGCCTATCGCCAACTTTAAATACTTAACCGACTATACGTTCACCGTCATATTTTTATTACTGTCAGTCTTTGTTTACCGGAATATTGACCGACTGCTCGGACTGTATTCATTTTTAGTTATACTCATTCCGGTCTTAAGCGGCACCCTTGATTCGATGCCTCGCTTATGTCTTTCTGCTTTCCCAGTTTTTATCTTACTCGGGGTCTGGACCCAAAAACGCTGGGTCGCCCTAATCACCCTGTCCCTTTTCATCCCCCTCCTCATTCTCTTCACCATCCTCTTCACCAACCACTACTGGGTCGCCTGATTAAGCTACTAAGAATTAACGCTTATCATTGGCTCAGGGTCCTGCCCCGAATTCCCTCCCGCACGTGCTCCTTATCAGTCCGCGCGAGCGGGCCCCTTCCTTCGTGTCACCCCTCGCAAGCCCAATTTGTCATTCTGAGGATACTTCCGAAGAATCTCTAGACTTGGAAGAATTAATACCGAAGTCAGGTTTTTTAAAAACTTTGTGTAGTCAGTTGAGATAGAGTAGCTATGGAAATAGGTAATCAGAGTTGGTATTGACGTAACATTGAGTGAGCGTGAGACAAACCCCGCTAGATTCCCGACTTCGCGGGAATGACACACCACCAAACAGCGCGAACGTTTTTTAAAAAATCTGACGAGGTGTTAGTTCTTCTATTTGATCAGCCTTTTCAAAGTTTTGCCGGCCACAAAGGCCGGCAGTTTTTTACCGGGGATCTGCAGAGCTGCCCCGGTCTGGGGATTGCGGCCACGGCGGGCCGCCCGTTTGCGGACCAAAAATGTCCCAAACCCGCTGATGACTGTTTTCTCGCCCCGTTCCAAATTTTCTCTGATTAGTGCCACAATTGACTCGACCGCATCGGCTGAGGCCCGTTTTGTTAGATTGGCTTTCTTGGCCACCTTCTCAATTAACTGATTTTTGGTCATTCGTAGAGTAAATATAACCAAACCCCACAACTTTGTAAAGGCTTAAGTTTAGCCGCCTGAAGTTAAAAATGCATCCGAAGCCCGGGTTTCCCGAATCGCCGTCACTTTGACCGCCCCCGGCACCATCACTTCTTTTTGAATCCGTGAACCGATATCATGGACCAATTTCGGCAACTCATCATCAGCGATCTTTTCCGGAAACACAATCACTCTAACTTCCCGACCAGCCTGCACCGCAAAGGCCCGGTCGACTTCATCAAACGATGTGGCAATTCGTTCAATATCCTGCAACCGTTTGATGTAATCCTGAACATTTTCATGCCGAGCGCCTTCTCGTCCACCCGAAATCGCATCCCCCAAATAAACACACATTGACTCGACTGCACTAAATGGTTGGTCCTCATGATGCTCAGCAATACAATTAATCACCTTTTCCGGAAAGCCAAACTTTTTGGCGAACTGGACCCCCCGCTCCACATGCGTCCCCTCATCCCAATCAGTTAAAATCTTACCGATATCGTGCAACAAACAACCCAAGCGGACCACATTGACATCAGCCCCGATTTGTCTGGCAATCTCCACCCCGATCTGGGTTTCTTCCAGTGTGTGCTGGATCATATTTTGACCATACGAATAGCGGTATTTAAAACGGCCCAATATCCCGATAATCTCCGGCGGCATGTTATAAACTCCGACTTTTTGGCAAAGTTCCTCGCCGGCTTTAAACATCACCTTCTCCAAATCTAACTTAGTCTGCTCAACAATCTCTTCAATCCGCTGGGGCTGAATCCGTCCATCCGCCATCAATCGCTCCAGCGCCACTTTAGCAATCTCACGACGGACCGGGTCAAAAGAGGATAGCGTTAAAGTATCCGGCGCCTCATCCATCACCACATCGACTCCGGTGACCTGTTCAAACGCCTTGATATTGCGACCCTCTTTACCGATAATCCGACCCTTCATCTCTTCATCTTCGAGAGTCACCCGTGAGGTGGTAAATTCCGACACGTAATCCGTCACCCCATGCAACATCGCATCAGCCAAGATCTGCTTCGAGCGCTCATCGGATTGGAGTTTAATTTCAGTTTCAGCCGCCTGGATTTTTTTGGAAATTTCCGAAGCCAGATCCTGCTCGATATTTTCGAGTAAAATTTTAGAGGCCTCTTCCTGAGACATATGGCCGGATTTTTCCAATTTGACGACTAAATCTTTCCTGACTTTTTCCAATTGGGTTAACTTGGCATCAACAGCTTGAATTTTCTCGGCCAACAAGCGCTCCCGCTCTTCTAAGACACCTTCCCGTTTGGCTAAATCTTTTTCTTTAGTCAACAAATCCTGCGGTACAATCACTGAAGCTGAAGCAGAGGAGGGGGAGGGGGTTGCCAAATTTTCCTCGTCATCTGAGGAACTAGAACTATTCTGTACTGGCCCAAAAGAATGTTTCACTTATTTGTCATTCTGGTAAGCAACGCGCATCCAGAATCAAAAGATAGTCGAGGAGGGGACTTAAATAATTTAAGCCGCTGTCTTGAAGCTAATCTGTGATTTAAAATCGTTTAAACACATATCTGCTTTAAACCTCTAACTACTAACCCTATTTTACTCTTTTGCCAAAACTTTTTCAACCACATCTTTGGCCACCTCATATTCAAAAC
>CAZXEW010000013.1:0-19599 GCA_964640215.1 uncultured Gammaproteobacteria bacterium | reverse complement strand
TCAATATCCGTAGTAATTGCGACCGATGGATATCTTTTTTTAGCAACCTTGAGCCTATCCTCCGAAATATCACAACAATAGGCAACCTCACAACCCGGTGTATCAAACAGGTTTCTGAGTAAATTCGGGCCCCAGTATCCATAGCCAATTAGTCCAATCCGTTTCATGATCTGATTATATTATCAGTCTGATTTCATGAAGTAAACAACTCACTAAAACCCTATTCTCGATATTGACGGAAATCTGGCAACACAGACATTCCATAAGGACTAAACTCCAAAGCCATGGCTTTAGTTAAGGCATGCACCCCTGCTTTGGATACAGAGTATGCGATATGCTGTACTTGCGGGGATAATCCTGCAAAACTACCAATAAATACTATACTACTCTGACTCTTGCGTTTTAATAATCCTAAAGCTCCAGCTTGAGCTAAATAGAAAGCTCCATTTAGGTTAACTTGTATTTCCCGCTCCCACTGATTTGAGCTAATAGTCGAAGCTTCCTCAGAAGTTACTTGTCCGGCGCACGGGACAATAATATTTGGTGCCCCAAGGTCCTTTTCGGTCAGAGTCACCCAGTCTTGAACCGCCCTAGATCGAGCGACGTTTACTCGAGTGTATCTGGCCTGAACTCCTAATATTGTTCACTTTTGCAGTAAACTTTCAGACTCATTTAACCTCCTAAGATCCCCTATTGCAATATCTGATCCTCTTTGGGCCAGCTCAATAGCAATCGCGCTTCCAATATCTCCTAAACCGCCGCTAATAATTGAAATATGTCCCTCGA
This sequence comes from uncultured Gammaproteobacteria bacterium, assembly GCA_964640215.1. Taxonomy (GTDB): domain Bacteria; phylum Patescibacteriota; class Microgenomatia; order Daviesbacterales; family UBA10151; genus CAZXEW01. The sequence continues at coordinate 18,813 of CAZXEW010000013.1, read as the reverse complement.
GGGGGTTTTGTGGGTTATGTCTCAGCGTTTCCATTGTCAGATTATATTAGCCAGTTCAAGTTCATTTCGCAAACGCTCAGCAGAAGTAGTCCCCGAATAAGGATTATTCTGAAAAGTAAACGCTCTGGTATTATTTCTTCTAAATAAATCCACATAGCCTGTCACATCATCGATAAAAAGAACCGATCCTGGATCTGGATTACCTATTCTTTGTAACACCACCTCTGGTGTGTTCACCTCTTTTTTTGAAGCTTTGATATCACATGAATAATAAATATTATCCGGATTTAAGAATGGATAATGTGTCCTTAAAAAAACGGAAACTGTCGACGTCAATGGAGGAATAATATTAGATAATACGTACAATCTTAAGTCTTGATTTCCGGCTAAATCCCTAATTATTTCATACATGCCTTCAACAGGTAGGTAGATATCCGGCTGGACGAAGGGTTTCCGAGCTACTTCAATATCCACCGGACAAGTCTTTCCCAAATACTCCCAGAATCTTCTTAAATATTCCTCCTCATTAATCTGCCCGGCCATCGCTAAATCATTCATCCCACTAAAGGCCTCCAAAACTTGGTCCTCAGAAACACTAAAGTAACTCACTAGGTTTTTTAGGAGCGCCGGATCAGCATCTTGGTTTAACACTCCCCCAACATCAAAAATAATTGTACCAACCGGAGGTCTTCCTAGTAATTCGTCAATCCTTGGATCCAAAGATTCCCTAGAATCTCTAAAATCATAAAGATAAGATTGAACCGCTGGTTGGCTAAATTCTTTAAAAACTGCTTGTCGTAACCCATCAAAGTCAATCCCATATCTAGTTCTTAGTAGTTCAATTTCTTGGAGTAATAGTTCAATCGCATGTCGTTGCTTTCCTTCTAAAGTAAGCGCCTTTAGTCCTCTTCGTTCACTAGCCCAAACCCCTCCAGTATATCTTTTAGGCTGACCAGTGGAGTATGATACGAATTGCTCGACCGAAAATAAACTGCCATCTGGATTTAACTTACCCATGTTGTCTGCCACATCATTTATTATCTGTTCCAAACTGAGATCATCAGTACTCTCTATAACCTGGCCAGATCCGAATCTCCTAACACCAATAACTCCAGGAACTGGATAAAGCTTTGTTGTTAAATCTTGCCTCACCCCGAGACGTTTGAACAACAACCACTCTACTACATTGTTTGTTAAATACCGATGAGCAATATCAAATCGGCCAAAATCATGGATAAAACCTAAAACCTGTGCTTCAGCTAGTGTTAAACTAGACCCGGCCACCCGTTCACTAATTTTTCCTTGATATATAGAAGCTAAGATAAAATGTCTAATCAGGTGAGAATCTGCCTTGTCAGGAAAAAAGGGTGCGTATTCTAAAGTCACCTGTTTAATAATTTGAAAATCCTCATCGGTGACTGGTCGTTCCTGAACAAGCCCTGTTTTTGCAAAAATCGGTCCAAAAATACCCTCTGTTAAACCCATTCTTTTTTTAACATCAACTCTTTCCTGACGATAAACCTTTAGGTTTAAACCAACTTCACGATCGGAAAACATGTCTATGATTATACACTATAACCCTAAAAAGGCTCTGCTAGGTGCTGGAAATTTCTACCCCTGTATTATGCATGAGTAGCTTGCTTATTCATTGTAGGAAATAGTGGCAATCTTATTATTACAAATTTCCATGGCTGTTCGGAAAAAGGTTACCATCATCGATACGGATCGGATGAACCTGGACACCGCCTAAGTCAACATCAACTTTTGCTTGGTAGACATCAACCTTGCTCAAACGACTCAAGGCGTTGGCGCTGTCATATGAACCAAAATTAATAGTCATGACCGAAGCTCCCTTTGGTATTGGACCTATTAGCTGCTTTTCCAACCATTGATTGGGCGTCGCTGTTCGGCTACTCACCCTGACACCCAAACGATTTTTAACCGCCAACGCATCATCTCTATTCGCATAAAAATCCACAAAGACATAACCGCTCTTGCTCTGATCCTTGGTCGACTCATCAATTGTTGTAAAATCCACTTCAAAACCAGACCAATTCTCGACGTCAATGACGCTCGAGCGCCACCGGACACTTTCCAAAGAGGCAGCACCAGGTCCAATCACCAAACCCCCTTTATCCCATTTTAACAGATCAGCGGACAACCAAAAATTACCAGTTTTTTCCCAACCCGCAGCATCCGTTTCAAAGGAGTATTGGCGTTTTAGTTCTTTATTTTCTACTGAAAATTTTGGTACTTTCGCCACCATAAAATCAGTATCAGGAGCTATCCAGGGTTTAAATGTTGAAAACACGACGTACGGTTCGAGCTCTCGAATAGCTACAGCTGGGTAGGAATAATCCATAATATCTACCGGCTTATTCCAATAATGCTTAACAAAAGTATCAAAATCTCCACCCATCCACCAATAAAACCCACCGGTCGCCCAAGCAAAGTTAGTCACTGCGTAATCAGTCTGACCCTCCTCGCTAAACTCATCGATCGAAAATGACTTATGAAAATCATAGGAGTATCGCTGGTCATCATTAATGGCTAACGGAACATTACTGTGAGCAGACACTTTTGCATTCTCTGGAATATTCTGCTCCAACCAGGTCCGAATAACGATAATATTCCAAGGCGAGGTATACGTCGTCGCGACTGTATAAGACTTAGTGATATTACTCCATGAAACGATGGTAATAACCATTAAAACCAGTAATGAACAGATAAACTTGCTAAAGCGTTTCATCAAAACCAACGCTAAAAAACCAATCGGCACGCCAGCAAACACCAGCAGTAACGGAATAATTGTCACAAAGTTACGGGTATAAAAACCGCCTCTTGAATAATAAGTAAAAACAAAAAAGAATTGACCAATCACCGACAAGATGATGACAGTTTTCCAGAAGGATTTTGTCAGCACAGCTAGAATAATTCCTAAGATAATTAGTAGAGAAGTGATCGCTCCAAAGGCATGATGATAAAGGTAAGCAAAAGAATAACCGCTCATCGAGTAGGAACCGTTTCCGTACTTACTAAACGTATAGGTATTCACCTCTTTAAACTTCTCAAAGTTTATGAGGTGATAGGGGTTAAGGATTATTACAATTATCGGGATCAAAAGTAAGGAAATTAAAAATTCTGGACGTAGCAAAGATTTCACCAATCCCTTTAAATTGTGATTACTGTTTTGCCAGCAGTGATATAGGTGAATTAAAAAAAACGGCCCGATCGTAAATACCTGAAATTTAATACTAAAATAGATCGCGATACTGACGGCGGTTAACAAGTAATTCTTGAATGAGGAACGCTCAAATAGGCGAAGTAGGCAAATTACCGACAGCATTAAAAAAAATGCGTTAAATATATCCGGCAATCCAATATGACTATTGAGTACTTCCCGCCAGCTGACGGCAACAAAAAAAGTCGCAGCCACACTAGCCCACCACCCAAACGTTTTTCGACTAATTAGGTATGTCAGCCAAACTACCAATGTCCCAAACAGGGCGGTAATTAACCTCCCCCAAATCAACACGTTAATCTCTCTAACCCCCACAATATCATGGTGAAAAATCCGGTAGATACTGGCTTCATGCAACCGGACAACGCCATCTAATATATCGCCAATGTGGATAATAAAATATAGCACCCAGGCTACAGGAATAAACAAAAACTTAAAAAATACCCAAAGTAATAGGGCCTGTCCAGCCGGATAATCATAACGCTGTGGATCAAAATTATTTTCATAGATCATCACAATGGCTGACCCATACGCCCATTCATCTGGATGATCTTGAGGAAAACTTGGATAAATTCCTATCAACCGAAGCAATACGGCAACTAAGATTATTAGCGTGATTAATTTATTTTTCAGAGTCAGTCTGAGGAGGCTTTTCATAACAATTATTCCTTTGTGCAATCTAAAATAACATGTGGAAACGGCTTACCAATTTCTGCTGGAATTGCTTTTGACTCAAAACCATATTGTTGTAAAAGTGCCAACCATTCAAAACTTTTCCGGAAAAAAATCGGCGAGTAGAATTTTTTTTCAAAAATCCAAGGTACTAAATAATGATCGGTCAACCAAGCCAACAAATATTTAAAAGACCATTTAGGTTCGACTTCAGCAATAATTAACCTGCCCCCTTTTTTTAATTTATCCCGACATTTCAAAATAAGATCCTCCTGCTGTTTAAAACTATTCAGGTGATGCAAGACGTGAATTAATACAATCGCATCTGCTATCGGAATATCCTTTCTGGTAATATCACCGACGCTAAAGTTAGTATTGGCTAAACCTCGGTCGGCTTTTTTTAATCGATTTTTATCAATCTCTACTCCAAACAACTGTCTCTGCCTGGAGGTTATCGCCAAAAAATTGGCAAAAATTCCTTCACCACAACCCAAGTCAATTATTTTGCCATGTCTTGGAACTATCCGTTCCAGCTCTAAAAACGGTGCATCCCAAAATCGGATATAGAAAAACCGGTCATTAGGATATAAAACCCTGGTCTGCTCAACATACTTTTTTTTATGTGTTTGTTGACGAAAATTATCCGTAAAAGGTTTCAGCAGAAACGCAGCCGTATTAAATACCAGACTACCAACATTCATCTTTCAAATTTAAACATACCTCTACACAAATTACTAGCACTTATCCAGACACATCAACACAAATCGATTATTATTAGCTCAATGACTAATAAGTTACAGTTATTCGCTCTGGGAATTATCTTGCTATTATCAACCCATCTAACTCTTCAATTCTACTTTTGGCATGACGACTTTAGCACTTTTTATAGCCCCCGAACAAACCAATGTATCCACACTTGGCCTTACAGCAACCTTTGTCCAGCCTTTAATTTTCTAGTCTCAACTTTTGGCTACACACCATTTCCTTACTTTTTTATCGGCATAATTTTCGCGACCCTCTCATTAATTGCCTTTTATTCTTTCGCAAAAAGAATCCTCAACCAAACTTCGAGTTTTTTTATTAGCCTGTTATTTGCCACCTCTTATATCGCCAGTGGCGTATTTTTAGAAGCCTGGGATCCAATTGTCTCTTTTTCCACCTTGGGCCTGCTTTTATTATCTCTAGTTATTTTTCTAAAATCGACTGAGGGTAAAATCAATCAAAAACTATTCGCGCTTGGTTTATTTATCTTTATTGTCTCCCTCACATTTCAATTTAGGAGCCCGACTAATTTTGTTCCGGTGATAACCCTTTTACTCATATTTCCACAAAAGATATCACTTTCTAAAAAAATATTACTGGCCACGATTGTTCTCTTAACATTTTATCTATTTTTCTTCCTAGTACCAGTCAAAATTTTAAATAGCGGATCAGACACTCCACAGTTAGGGATCAACTTGGACCCTTCTGAAATCCTATACCTTAGCAATCGCTTTCTCCAAACACTGAGTTCATTTCTATTTACTGATTTTATTCAATCCAAAATACATTTAGCATTATCTCCCACCCAATCTGAATTCTTCAGAACTAGTATCGGATTACTAATGCTATTATTTTTAGTATCTGCCATATTTTTCGGCCGGAAAAATAGCCAACTCTCTAAAGTTAGAATATTTGGATTGATCTGGATCGTCTCTATGTACCTTCCATACGGAATGAGAACTGATACTCGCCTCGAAAGTACCCATCGATATCTGTTGTGGGCATATCCAGGCGTTCTCCTGGCTTGGGCCACCTTCTCAAAGCACAAACTATGGCTACCGGTGACCTTTTTGCTAATAATTATTTCGTTTATCTCAACAACATCATTCTTCCGTGAACATCTAATTGAAAGCCTAAGCCGACAATCCTTTTATTCTCAACTTCATAAACTCCTTGTAACCATCCCTGAAAACTCAACCTTATTTTTCGATTTCTCACCCAAGATCAGATTGCTGGCCGAGGATTTCTTTCGGGTCGGTCTAACTCCACCTGAATCTGCACTAGCCACAGAGTACGGAATGGATTACAAAAAGATTAGACTTATTACAGATAACAATCAATTTTCTTATTCCTACAAAGACGGCAATATCCAAACCGATAAATTATTTACTTTTTACTACGATGGTCAAACACTAATCAATACTACTCAAAATTCCAAACAATTGTCCGGTTCGACAACCTCAGCAAAATTAGATCAAAAGTCGACCACAAGTTTTATCTTTGATGAAACAGCCAACACTTGGACAGGTGAAAATGGCGACATAAATTTTACCCTCCCTTCGCTCCAACTCTTAATACCATCGACCATTTCACTCGATATCACAGCTAGTTCGCTTTCGATCCCGCTACCATACACCCAAAACTGTCTAAATTGTTTAAAAGATCCCAAAAAATTGGTTACAAATTTAAAATATCTAACACAGTCAAAACAAATAAAGAGTCGTGCACTTGTCCAGGTATCTAACTCTTGGGAAGACACATCAGCCCAAAGCCTTCTAGACGACAAACCAGACACCTTTTGGATTGCCAACAGACAACTTTGGTACCATTTTGACAAGCCCGCTCTAGAATTCAATCTACCCCCAAACATTTACCTTTCTGGTTTAATTTTCTATTCTAACTCTCACGACAGAATTCCGATCGCCTACAAAGTCTGGCTAAATTATCAGTTGACCGAAAACTCTACCCAACCTTTTTCCGGGGGGACTAAGTTACTATTTAATTCAAACCAAGTTATTAAAAAGCTCAAAGTCGAGATTATTCAAACGTCTGGCGGCGACACCCCCACAATTAGCGAGATCAATTTTATCCCATCTGGTTTTGCTGATATAGATCCGTTAGAATCCTCGATGGTCGAAACAATGCCAGCCGGTTACATCCAAGATACAAGTGAGGCGACTGTTCTTCAACAATATCTATCAGAAGGTACAGTGACCTGTCTAAAATGGAAAGCTAAAAATTATGGCGAAGGAATTATTAACTTCCCCCTATACATCGACGGGCGTAACCATGAATATAATATCGAGCTCCCTGTAACTGGCCTTGAAGAGCCGCTCTTTACTATTTCCTGTCTTAACTATCCCCTATCCTTAAATTTGCATCAAGCAAAAATTACTTTCTGATTTAATCTCTGGACAAATTATGGTATAACAACTGACATGAAGCGATTGTCATATCCAAAAAAATCTGAAAGCCTGACTATCGCCATCCCGGCTTATAACGAACAGGAAAATATCGAATGGGTCATCAAAGACACTTTAAAATCTCTGCCAAAATATTTCAAAGACTATGAAGTAGTCGTTGTCGATGATGGCAGCAGTGACAATACCGGAAAGATTGTCGACCGGCTGATTAAAAAATATCCTCAGCTAAAAGTGGTTCACCAACCAAACGGAGGCTACTCAAAGGCAATGCTCGCCGGCATCAAAGCCGCTTCCAAAGATTATGTCGCCTATCTACCGGCTGATGGCCAATTTTTAGTTGAAGATATGCGCCATTGCTTTGAAATTATGTCAAACTTTGATTTAATTTTGGGTTATCGCGGTAGCCGACCAGATTATCCGACCAAGCGCATCGTTATGTCCTATGGCTACTTACTGCTTCTACTATTTTTATTTGACATTAAATATATTGACGTCGGTTGGGTCAATATTTGGAACACCAAAAAAGTTCAGAAGCTGAAACTCGACGGCGTTGGTGGAATTTTTATTTTAACTGAAATCGTGGTTAAATTTAAAAAACTGGGCTACAAAATTGGCGAAGCCCCCTCTTATTACCGCGCCCGCCGCTCCGGCACTGTCAAAAACGCCAAATTCAAAGTCGTCCGCGACACCTTTTTCAATGCTTGGAGGTTGTGGTTAAACCACCGCCTAGCTAAATCTACTCACTAGCTAAAACATGCTCGAAGCAAAAACCACTAGGTTTGACGCCATCATCCTGCTCTGTGGTGGCAGTCACAAAAACCGTTATCAAAAACCACACGTCCACCCTGAGTCCAAACCCCAGTTTGGTCTAAATTTCGAATCCAGTTTCAAAGCCAAGGCCGCTGGTTACATCTACAACCTCGAATTGACACCTGTAATAATCTCAAGCGGCGGTCCAATGTGGGGTGCCCCACCACTCGGGCACCTGATGGCCAACTATCTTTCCAGCCATCGCCTCAGCGACAAATTTTTCGTTCCAGCCCGAGCCATAATTGAAGAAAACCTCTCCACCGATAGCGGCGAACAAGTTAAACACTTAGCCAAAATCATTGAAGGTCAGGGCTTCCATAACATCGGTGTGGTCGCTGACTCAGTTCATCTCCAACTGGTCATTCCCTTATTTCGAAATTGGGGCATCAAAGTCGAAGGCTTGCCAATCGAAGATTATCTGGGTCAAGCAAACCCCCGGTATTTCCGCATTATTGACAAACTTCACCAATCGATCTACTGGAAATGGTGGAGATTCAAATACTCCAGATTACAAAAAAACCTCGCCAAAAATCCCACCCTCAGCTCCCCGCTGCTGACTCAAATCATAAAATTCCAACGCACTAATCTCCCCTGGCTCAGACTTCCGGGGACAACTTGATCTCGACTACCTTTCGCCAATCCTTGACTTCTCCCTCGGCTCTGTACAACGACACCCGATCGATCCGACATTGTCTGGGATAATTAGTTAGCAATCTTATCATCTGTTTTTTTCTAGTAATTGGAAATTCACTGTAGATTAAACTCAAATGCGGCATATAATCCTCGTCAACTTTAAAAATTTTCTGAGCCAGGTTATTTACTTTTACTAATCGCCTTGTCGGTTTCGCAAGCAGATAAAGGCTACGAAAATAATTATCTTGGGAGCCAATAGATTCAAATGTGATTAATAGGGGTTCAATTTGCTTGGCCAAAACCGTTGTCTTATCAATCATTTCTGTCTCATCTAAACACACCCCTCCTAATAAAGTTATATGAGGTTCAAAAACCGGTGACGAGTAAACTTTTGAAAGTTTGATAATTATATCTGACAACTCCAGATATTCATCCCCGCCTGGGACGAGCCATATCGAATATCCCTTCGGCCACATAATCAAAATTATATACTATTGTGTTTTGTGCTATAATCCGATCGTTCAATATGACAACCGAAAGATACCCATCCGATCAAGAGTTACTTAAGAGATATCGCGATATCGCATCTGGTGCCACAGCAACAATTGAAGCTGGTCAAGTTACCGGCAACCCATTGTTAAGGGGCCTAATCCCTGATACCCGTTATTCCATCTCAGCTCAAGGTTATATCCAGGGATCGCCGGCTTCGAGGTTCCTCAAGGATGCCATCACCGACCTCCGCGGAGTCGAACCGACGATTAAGTTTGTTGATGAAACATTTTTGCATCTAACTCTTCAAGAAGCGATTTATAGTCCTTTTGGTCGAGTCCTCTCCGGTGTTACGGCCAAAAGAGCTACAGAGTACTACTGTGCCCTCCGCCAAAACCTCCCAGATTACCCTGACCCAATTAGCTTAAAATTAGACCGGGTCTTCCCAACCTTAGATGCTCCACTACCTGGCTTTGACAAAAACTCCGTATCCGTAGTTGCCGCTCTGCTAACTGAAAACGATGATGCTATCTTCAAAATCCGCGACGAGATCGCAGCCTCAATTCAGCAAGCTGACTTACCATTTGCGGCCAGACTAGGCACCATCAAAGTCATTTTTGTAACATTAGGTCGCTTAACCAATCCCCCCACAGACGCTGGCAAACCTCTACTCGAAACTTTAGACGACATCAACAAAAATATCCCCCAAGATTGCCATGCCTTGATCGATTCGATCGATTTGATATCAACCACCAAAATTAGCTATCCCTATCCCTTTGGTCATGTCTTTATGTCGCCACCAATTTCCTTAAACGCAGCCATGCGTTCTAACGGACCAATGAAATTCCAAACCCCCTCTCAGCGTCAGTCGCAGCGATAGTATACTAATACCATGGCAATAGCAAAAAGCATCGACCTATGCATCATCCCTGCCGCTGGGCGCGGCTCAAGATGGGCACCTGTCTCGGGTTATTTACCCAAAGAGATGCTGCCTTTGATTGATCGACCAGTTATTGATTGGGTTATCGAAGAAGCCATCAACTCAGGCTGTCGAAAAATTATCGTTGTTATCAACAAACACAAAAGATTGATTAAAGATTACCTTCTCAAAGATAAAGCTTTGACAAAAAAAGCCCAGTTAATTTTCGTCAATCAGGAACAACCACTCGGCATCTCTCACGCCATGCTTCTTTGCCAAAAATTTATCGACGACCAACCCTTCAGCGTTGCCCTACCAGACCTGCCAACTATTGCTCAAAGGCCGGTTTTGGGTCAACTTATCAAGGCATTTGAGCTTAACCAGGCCAAGTCCCATATTATCTCCTTCAATAATTTCCCAGCTGATACTCTTCATCACTACACCGAATGCCTACTCAAAACCCAATCCAACAAACTTCTCGATATCACCCATTTTTGTCCGAAAAACCCCAATAACCAACCCCATCACACTGGAGGTAAACTCAGAATGTCTGGTCGCTATGTCTTTTTGCCTGAAATTATACCCGTCATCAACGACATGCTCAAAAATTACCAAGGCGAAGAAATAAAAGAGTTCGATGCTATTCGTCAAGCCATCTCCGAAGGACAGCCTGTTCTAGGCTTAAGCATTTCAGGGCACACTTACGACACCGGCAACCCAGCCACCTATGTCCGAGCCAACACCGCCTTTTTTAAAAAGCACTTGGCCAAAAAGATCTAGTTTGATTTATTTTGATCCAATTGACTGTTAGTTCCCAAAGGATTACGCTGTTGGTAGATTTTTTGATCTCAGTTCATAAAATTTGACCGCAAAAAATTTACCAGATTATGGCTATCGAAGTTTTGCATCCTGAACCAGAGTTTGTCGATGAACGAGGCGCCATCACCCGAATTGTCGACACTGACGACTATCCACTGCGAGCAGTTCTGCTGATTACCGCCAAAAAAGGTTCGATCAGGGGTAACCACTGGCACAAAAAGGATGCCCACTACGTCCACTGCGTCAGCGGCCAGTTTCGCTACAGTGAAAAAAATATGACTAAGCGCAATTCAATGCTCCAATCTGTTGTTTTAAAACCCGGTGATGTAGTTTTATCGGCCCCAGGTATGGCCCATTCTATGGAGTTTCTCGAGGATACTGTCTTTATGGCCTATACTACCGAACGCCGCGCCCAAGATCTCTATGAAGCTGACACTACACGAGTCAAGATTGTTTAACTGATGCACCTTGATGTTATTCCTCTCACCCGCTGCCGCGTTTGCCAAAATAGCAATTTAAAACCAGTCATTTCTCTCGGCAAAACTCCGCCAGCTAACGCTTTCCTGAAAAAAAACCAGCTTAAGCTTCCCGAAAAATTCTTCCCTCTCCAAGTCAACTATTGTCCAATCTGCCGCCAACTCCAACTCTCTCACGTCGTCTCACCTGAGCTACTGTTTCGAGACTATGTTTATGTCTCATCTACCTCCCCGGTATTTATCAAACATTTTGAAGATTACGCCAAAGATGTTTTTACCAAACTCAAGCTTCATAAAAATGATCTAGTCGTCGATATTGGTAGTAATGATGGCATTCTCCTAAAACCCTGCAAAAAGCTGGGTGCACGAATCCTGGGAGTTGATCCAGCCCGAAAAATTGCCCGCCAGGCTACTCAAAACGGTATCGAAACTCTTCCAGATTATTTTGATCAAAAACTAGTCAAAAAAATTCTCTCTAAATTTGGCCCAGCTAAAGTAGTCACAGCCAACAACGTCTTTGCCCACGTCAATGATACCGACGAACTGATCTCGGCAGTCAAAACTCTCCTCACCGACGACGGTGTCTTTGTAATCGAAGTTCCATATCTAGTGGTCTTACTCCAAAAAAATTTATTTGACACCATTTACCACGAACATCTATCCTACTTTTCCGTTAAACCTCTAGTCCACCTCTTCAACCGACACCAAATGAAGATTTTTGATGTCGAACACACCAACAGTCACGGGGGCTCAATCCGGGTATATGTGGCCAAAAACGGCTCAAAACATACCATAAATCGCTCCGTCACCTCATTATTGAAACAAGAACAAAAATTAGGACTTGATCTAATGTCAACCTATCTAGAGTTTGCCAAAAAAATTAATCAAAACAAAAAAAAGCTTGTTCAACTACTCAAAAAATTAAAAAAATCTGGTAAGAAAATCGCCGGTTTCGGGGCTCCCGCCAAAGGCAATACTCTACTCAACTATTTTCGGATCGGCCCTGAAACCCTTGATTATATCGTCGACGATAGTACTTCGAAACAACAATTATTCACCCCTGGCACTCACATCCCAGTCGTATCCGCCGCCCGGCTAAAAACAGACCCACCCGATTACATATTCATCCTAGCCTGGAACTTTGCAGAACCGATCATCAGTCGCCTGTCCGATTATCAAAAAAGTGGTGGGAAGTTTATCATCCCAATCCCCACCCCAACGGTAATTTAATTATGGCCAAGACACCCTTAAAAGATCTCGCTTCTGTGATCGCCGACATTCGAGTAGAGGCCAAAAAACTGGAGGGCAAAACCGTCATAATATCCGGAGGGTCAGGTTTTCTGGGTAGCTACATCAATGCTATTTTGTATCTCCTAAACAAAAAAGTTTTGAAGCGCAAGTGCCATGTCATATCACTCGATAACTACATCACTGGCTTTCGGAAAAATTTCTTGGTTGATATCAAGGACAAAAATTTCCGCTTTCTTCAATACGACGTTCGGTTACCGTTTACCCTCAATGAAAAGGCTGATTTTATTATCCACGCCGCCGGGCTCGCCTCTCCATACTACTATAAAAAATATCCACTCGAAACCATTGAAAGCGCCATCTTAGGAGCCAAAAATTTACTGGAGTTAGCCCGAATCACTAGAGCCGAAAGTTTTCTGTTTTTTAGCTCGAGTGAGATTTACGGTGACCCTGATGCTAAGTCTGTACCAACCCCTGAAACCTACGCCGGCCATGTCTCTTCGATCGGACCTAGAGCTTGTTATGATGAGTCCAAACGACTGGCTGAAACGCTTTCTTTAACCTACCATCAGCTCTTCAACGTCCCGATCAAAATCATCCGCCCGTTCAATATTTACGGCCCTGGAATGCGCCACACCGACTATCGGGTCATCCCCACCTTTCTCTACTACGGACTAAAAGGCAAAAACCTTCCGGTCCACGACAAAGGTAACCAAACCCGTACCTTTTGCTACGTCACCGATGCCATGACCGCCATCTTTAAAGTCTTACTCTCTGGAAAACCGGGCCAAGTTTATAATATCGGTAACGATGCACCCGAAGTGACGATGTACGAACTGGCCACAATGATCTGCGATCTGATCGGTAACGGCGCCAAACCCCGGCGTAAATCTTATCCGAGCTCTTACCCCGCTGGAGAACCCCAACGCCGCTGCCCAGATCTGACTAAAATCAAAACTACTCTTAATTTCACCCCTAAAATCGACCTCAAATTAGGCCTAAAAAAATCGATCGACTGGTTCAAAAGTGAATATGATTTCCATTAAATGATCGAACTAGCTTTAATTGGGGCCGGTAAATGGGGCAAAAACTACATCAATACTATTGCCGCCACACCTGGAGCTCACCTGAAATATGTTTGTAATAGCACAACAGCTAGTCTTGATAAACTGGACGGAGACTTTACAAAAACGACCGATTCATCATTGCTGCTTGGCGACGAACAACTAGATGGTGTGATCATTGCTACTCCTCCCGCCTCTCACTTCGAAATTGCCAAAGCCTTCATGAAACGGCGTCAAAATCTATTAATCGAAAAACCCCTAACCACTAACTTTCGACAAGCCAAACAACTAGTTAACTATTACGATCCCCGAAGATCCGTGGTCATGGTCGGTCACACCATGCTTTTCCACCCCGCCTTCCAAGCCACTAAAAAACTCCTACCCACAATCGGTCAAATCCGCTACGCCCTCTTTGAAGGCATGAATTATGGCCCGATCAGGGATGATTATTCCGCCCTTTGGGATTGGGGACCACATGGAGTCGCCATGATACTTGACCTGTTTCAAAGCTCGCCAAACTCTATTGCCGCTTGGGGTATTAACCCGCTTCGACCGAATACTAATCTTTATGATCTTGCCTCGATCCGACTCCAATATAGTGATTTTGAGGCCTACATCCAAGTTAGCTGGTTATCACCAGTCAAAAAAAGGCAACTGACTATCGTAGGATCGGCATCAACGCTTCTTTTTGATGATCTCTCTCCTCACCAATTAACCCTTTTCCAAAACACCAACATGCCACCGACTTCTACTTACCCGAAATTAACCAAGACATTACCACTAACTTCTCAGATCAGCCAGTTTGTCAAAGCCATTAAACACCGCTCCTCATCAACTCAGTCAGATCTTAGTTTTGGCCTTGAGGTCACTCGAATTCTCTCCATAGCCGAACAATCTGCCAAAGCTGGTGGTAAAATTATTCATCTTTAATTAGACTCTTTTAGCCACCAAAAAAATATCCGTCAAATGACCGCTATCATATCCCCTATCATCTAGTTGCTCTAAAAATGAACTTCTAGGTTGATTTGTTCCAAACAGCCTTTTTGCCAGATAAAACCAAAAAAGATAAATTGAACTAAATAAACTCCCCCGAACATTTATCTCCATCACTTCAAACCCAGTCTGTTCTAGCAAGAATTTAATATTAGATAACCCATAATGCCGATGTCCAAAATACCAAGCAATATCCAGCAGATTTGCTAAAACGTGCTGATTCGGGGTTGAAAGTAACAAGATTCCGCCCTTTTTTAATATTCGACTGATCTCTTTTAAGACTTGTTTTTCACTGCCCCGCGGTACATGCTCAATGACATCAAACAACAAAACCAGATCAGCAAAGCTACTAATAACAGGCAACTTCAAAGCGCTACCGACCAAAAAACTAGCTCCCTTGACATTTTTCCTGGCAAATTTGACAGCCTCAAAGCTTGGCTCAACGCCCACAATCTCTTTGGCCCCCATTCTCCCAATCTCTTTCTCCATCCAACCAAACGATGATCCGATATCCACCACTGTTTTATTTATTAAATTTAAACCCTTGACCATCTCTAAACATACTCTGACTCTCCCAGTCATCGGGACTGATCTTGGGAAATCGCTCACCTGAAATTGGCCTCAACTTTCTGAAAGTGGCCAAACATATCGGCTATATTAACCTTAACCAGGATAGTCCTGAACAATACCCGATCGCTAATCTTTCGAAATCCCTGAACTCGTCTGCGTTTAACAATCGTTTTGGGCAAATTAATCAGGTTCCACCAAATCGCCAAAAAAATCATTTTAGTTTTAGCAAACTGCATTGTAACTCCAAAATATAGACCAAGTCCGATTAATATCGTCAGATGCTTCAGATAAATTCTGACCAAATTCTCCCTTGCTAAGTTAATTAAAAGTGACATCAATCGATTCTTATATGAATGATAATTAACTGAGAATTGGTTTAATCTCTTACTTGTCATCCCGAGTTTGTGATTAATCGAGGTCTCTGGAAAAAAAAGAATCTTTTTGCCAGTCAGCCAGACCCGCCAACAAAAATCCGTTTCCTCAAAATAAGATCCGAAATCACTGTCAAATAACCCAACCGTTTCAACAACCGATCTTCGGATCAACATGCAGGCCCCTTTGGCCGAAAATATCCAACGTTCTTTTTGGTATTCAGGACCGTCTTTTTGCATAAAACCCCAGTGTTGTAAAAAACCAGTCGTTGTCAAAAAAGATCCCGCGCTGTCGAGTAAAGGTATCTGATCCATTAAAAAAATCCTGGGTTGGATCACCCCAATCTCGGCTGATTTTTCGAGACGAGTGACCAATCTTTTTAAAAAATCCGGGCTAACCTCAGTATCGTTATTTAACAGCAAAATATATTCACCCCTCGAAATCTCAAATCCCTGATTATTGGCCTTCGCGAAACCAACGTTACTCTGGTTTTGAATCAGCTGATATCTTTTAGAGTTTAGTCGATATTTTTCTACCCAACTTTGACTACCGTCACTGGATCCATTATCAACTAAAATTAACTCCCAGTTTGGATATTTTAGTCTTGCCAGCGACTTCAAACATCGCTGAAACACCTCGCCACCATTCCAGTTGACTATTATCACAGAAACCAGCGGTCGATCTCTCATAACCTAAACCGACCCTTTAAATAACCCAAGCCCCCGTAAAGTGTTTCAGTAAATAACATCACCATCAAACCTATCGTTAGTATCGGCGAGGCTAATAATTTTCGCCATTGTTTGTAAAATCCCCGCCTGAGTAGATAAACAGTTTGGGCACTGATAATCGAGATTTTATTCTTACGCAAATATTTATGGACCGTTAAGGCATAGTAATATTTTTTGCTGGCCAAATCTAACAAACTCGTCTGACCTTCATTGTGTTCGACATAACTTTTTAATCTCCCGACTGGGTAGTTTTTAGCAATTCTGCCTGGCAAATCCCAATCTTCAGACCCAGTTATATCCTCATCATATCCCCCATATTTCTCAAAAATTTTCCTTGGAAAAAAGCGGGCGGCTTCAAAATAACTCTCTCCCCGATTAATCTCCCTCTCAAAGGCTTTAACCTTTGCCCAAAAACCAATTCCAAAGGACTTTTCCGGAATCACCAGGCATCCAAAATGTCCCGATTTTTCAAACAACTCCACCCCTTCTTTGATCACATTTGACGATAACACCATATCTGAGTCGAGTACTAATAAATATTCACCTCTACTCTTTTTAGCGGCCCAGTTTCGTTGAGCCGATCTCTCGGGTCCCTTATCAAACACCAATTTAGTATATTTTTTACTGATTGCCACAGTCAGGTCTCGTGATTTATTATCTACCACCACTATTTCAATTAGTCCTCTTGGATAACTTTGTTTATTAACGCTAACTAATAACTGTCCAATAGTTGCCTCATTATTTCGCGTCGTGATCAGCACCGAAACCACTCTTTTCATAATAGTTATAATATTATACGCCCTGGCCAATTTTTAAAAGATGCCTAATTCAGCTCTAACTTATGGTAAAATCAACTCCTAAATTGACATGAAAAAACCAGACCTGTCATTTGTCATTCCGGTTAAAGACGAACAAGCATCTATCCAAATTTTGTTCAATCAAATTAAAGCCGAAATGACCCGTCTTGGCAAATCCTTCGAGGTTATTTTTGTCGACGATGGCTCCACTGATCAGACTTTTCAGCTCTTAACAAAACTTCACAGCCGTCACAAACAGATCAAAGCTATTAAGCTCCGCGGTAATTTTGGTAAGTCAATCGCCCTCCAAGTCGGCTTCGATAGTAGTTTAGCCGAGATTATATTTACTATGGACGGTGACCTGCAAGATGATCCAGCTGAAATTCGTCATTTTCTCGACAAACTTAACGAGGGTTTTGATCTGGTATCCGGCTGGAAAAAAATTCGTCACGACCCCTCAATTGCTAAGGTTATTCCCTCCCGGATCGTCAACTACCTAACCCGCCGATTGACCGGCATCAAAATTCATGACACTAATTGTGGTTTTAAAGCTTATCGCCGGGAAGTCCTAAGTAACCTTAATCTATACGGCGAGCTCTACCGTTTTATTCCTGTCATCGCCGAAAAACAGCGCTTTTTAGTCAGCGAGATAATAATTCACCACCGCCCCAGGCTCTATGGCCAGACCAAATTCGGCTGGGGTCGGGGCATCAAAGGCCTGCTCGATTTATTGACCATCGTTTTTCTAACCGGCTATTTAAGACGTCCCGGCCACTTCTTCGGCACCCTCGGGCTGATCTCATTTATTATTGGCTTTATTATCGGCATATATATCACCTACATCAGGCTGACCACCGGCACAATTCAGTACCGTCAACCACTGCTCTTTTTGGGCATGCTGCTGATGATCATCGGCATCCAACTCGTCTCCACCGGGTTACTGGCTGAAATGTTAATTCACACCAAACAAAAAATCGATAGCAGTCAATTTATCAAACGTCACTTATCGTAGTCCCTTCTAAATCCGGCAAGTAATAAACAGTTAGAGAGTTGATGTTGCGCAGACAGGCCTCCTTCGGCGCGACAATATATTCAATAAATCTGGCTTTATCAGCGGCAAACGGTTGGATAAAACTATCAACCTCTGGCTGCTCCCCATAATTCTCGACATTCCAATCCTCCTTCGGCATCGTTCCCTTAACCCGGCGATAGACCACTCCATCATCTGAGAGCTGAGCATAGGCGCTAGATAGCTTAGAGCAATCTTGATTGTCAAATTTAGCCTCAATCCGCGACAGGTAACGGCTAGTACCCAAATCAATCATCAAACCATGCTCAGTTTGAGTCACAACCGGCTCCAGTGACGCTTCTTTTAAAAAACCCTTCCGGGTGTGCTCGGCATCGTTTTTCCAAACCTTAACTACCGGCACCCCGTCAACACTGGCCTGATAAACCGGCTCCAAAAATTTCTCTAAATAATTATCATAGTAAGACCGATCCAATGAGCCTTGATAGGTTAAAGTCACCGCATATTCGCCCCACCTTTGACTACCACTACGGCTATGATTGTCTAACATCAAATCCCGGCGGACAAAAATCGATGGAAAATTTGGCATTATCTCAAAAGCAAACCCAACTGTTGCCCCTTTTTCGGCGTGGTGATTTAACCAAACAAATGCCTGCCTGTAACCAGCGCCGAAAGTGTTACCCCAGGCTGGGATATTTTTCTCTTTAGCTCCTTTTAACCCCCCTATCAGAGGATTAAAGTAGACATTCTCATTGGGATGGATCTGAATT
>CAZXEW010000012.1:0-2780 GCA_964640215.1 uncultured Gammaproteobacteria bacterium | reverse complement strand
AATCTACCGATGTCACCTAAATTAGTTAGGTTTTAAGCCATTACTTTAATTAGTGACATGTTTTGGTGACACTCATCTAATGGTGACAATTTATCCACAGTTTCTATTGACTAGCTGTCACCATCGATGATATCTTAGTATTAGATCCTTATTTGCTGGCATTTATTAAGAGTTTTAATACCTGCTGGCAGATCATATACCAGAACTCTGGTGAAACAACTTTTTCCAGAAATAACGGGAAAGGTTATTTCACCAGAGTTCATCAAGGCTTGGTGCGCTCAGGCTTACCCACTTAGGGTTTTTACGGGCTATCCAGGCCTTTATCTTTGCCTTTTTAATTTTCACGTGATATGCTAGTTCTTACCTATGGACAAACAGGAATTACAAAAACTATCCGATAATCTCAACAAAAGATTAAAAGAAATTGATGCAGAGTTATCAAAGATAGCATCAGAAAATCCTTTGGTTAAGGGGGATTTTAATGTACGGGTTGAAGACTTGGGTAAATCTGATGAGGACGCCGGTGAAGAGGCCGTTGAGTTGGACAGAAATCAAGCCATGGTCAATATGCTTGAAAAAGAAAGGAAAGACATAGAAAACACTCTAACAAAGATTGGAACCGGAGATTACGGCAAATGTGCAACTTGCTCAACCGATATTAGCCCGGCCAGGTTAAAGGCAGTACCGGTTGCCTCACTTTGCATCAATTGCGCTAAAAAAGTAAGGGCTTAACCTCCTGGAGGGAGAGTTATATTTTGCCAGTTTCGATATTTTCAGCCGCTCTTAACGGCATCGATGCCAAACGGATCGAGGTTGAGGTAGATTCCAGTCGTGGCATCCATTCTTTTAGTATTGTCGGTTTAGCTGATAAAGCTGTTCAAGAATCTAAGGAAAGGATTGGCTCAGCTATTAAAAATAGCGGCTTTTTGGCTCATAAATCTAAGACTGGAAAGGTTCTTGTAAATCTAGCTCCGGCTGATATCAAGAAAGAAGGCCCAGCTTACGATCTACCTATCGCCCTAGGCTATCTTTTTGAGACCAAGCAGATAAAATTTGACCCGACAAAGCGTTTGTTTGCCGGCGAGCTTTCCTTAGACGGCAGGCTAAAAACAACTACCGGCATCCTGGCAATGACACTGCTTGCCAAAAAATCTGGATTTAAAGAAATTGTCATCCCGTCTTCAAACGCAAAAGAAGCGGCGATAGTAAGGGGTATTGATGTTATTGGGGCCAATACCCTATCTCAAGTCGTGGGCCACCTTGATCGAACTGGGGTCCTGTCTCCAACCAAAAATAATGGTAATACAGAACCTGCTCACTATCCCGAAGCATTTATCTCTGTAAGGGGCCAAGAATACGCTAAAAGGGCCCTAATTGTTGCTGCCGCAGGTGCTCACAACGTTTTTATGTCAGGACCCCCTGGAACTGGCAAAACCCTGCTGGCAAGGGCCTTAACTGATATCTTACCGCCGCTATCGTTCGAAGAAGCAATAGAGGTAGTCAAAATATATAGCTCTCTGGGCTTAGTGGATATCGACTCTCCACTGTCGCTGACCAGACCGTTTAGAAGTCCTCATCACACCACGTCGGCCGTAGCGGTTGTAGGTGGCGGAACCTGGCCAAGACCGGGTGAAATAAGCCTAGCTCATCGAGGCGTTCTATTTCTTGATGAATTGCCTGAATTTCCAAGAAACGTGCTTGAAGCTCTCCGCCAGCCCATTGAAGACGGAGTAATTACGATTTCAAGAGCTTCGGGCTCGCTTAAATTACCGGCCAAATTCATGCTTGTAGCGGCTATGAATCCTTGTCCCTGTGGGAACTATGGCAGTTCCAGCAGCGAGTGTATTTGCCTGCCGTTTAGCGTTCTGCGATACAGAAAAAAGGTGTCCGGTCCCCTTTTGGACCGAATAGACATCCAGATAAATGTTCCGCGCGAAACAATTGGCGAAGATGATAGTAAAAGCGAAGAAAAGCTTGAGGAAATAACAAAAATTAAAGAAAAAATAACCAGAGCCAGAGATGTTCAGCTAGCCAGGTTCAAGGATATGGACATATTCAGTAATTCCGAGATGAGCTATAAAAATGTGGATAAACTGTGTCTAGCCGAAAAAAGCGCCAAAAATCTGCTTAAAAGGTCTGTAAATCAAAAGGGGTTATCACTCCGAACTTATCATAAAACCCTTAAAGTAGCCCGGACAATTGCTGACTTAGATGGGTCAGAAACTGTCAAAGATGGCCACATGGCCGAAGCAATGGCATTGAGGATGAATGAGCAGATGCTGACGGAATTAGGATAGGTTTGGGTTAGGTCAGGAATTGCGTAGTCTCTGCCATTTCTCATCCGGTTCGCCGCATCAACAAATCATCGCTCAGCCCTAATCCATCTTCGACCCGCTTCCGGCTCGCCTCGCCGAAGCCTCCGGCGAAGCGCGGGTCAGATAACTCTGTCCATGAGTTATCCGACCTCAGCTATATTCGCTCCTCTGGTCGCCGGCTGATTTGGCCTTATCAGGCCAAGATATTATATCATCTGGCTCCCTCGGAGTCTCAAATGTCTCAGATGGCTCAGGGCTTCGCTCTTTTTCTGCGGCTTAAAGGATTCGAAATGGAAAAACCTACGCAACTCCTGGCCATTTATTGTTTTTATTTACGCTGGTCTTGTTGAAGTGTTCCGCGCGGAACAATCGTTTACAGAGTAATCCCGCAGCCCCGCCTCATCTGAATCAATGAAACGAATAGCTAGTCCTCAAGGAGTGGGAATGAATATTTTCCTGGGTACC
>CAZXEW010000011.1:0-41736 GCA_964640215.1 uncultured Gammaproteobacteria bacterium | reverse complement strand
GGCCCAGCGACGATTGCCATCCATGATGATGGCGATGTGTCTGGGGACAGTTTTTTCGTCAATCGCGTTGCTCATTTTTATTGCATACAGCTTACGGCTTACCGCTTATAGCCAGCAATAGAAATTGTTTGGCGGATAGCGGTATGCGGTCAGCGGTTTGCCTTATTTGTTCCTTTCGACTAAAAAAACTGCCATTTGCTCGAGGAGCTGCTGGTATTTGGATTCTTTGCTGATTTGGGGGATGATTTTTTTGGCTGCATTGACGTATTTTAAGGCTTTTTGCCGGGAATAATCCAGTGCGCCGGTGTCGGTGAAGACTTTTTTGACCTGGTCGAGTGCTGGTTGAGAGATCGGTCCAGTGCCGTAAAATTTAGCCAAAATGCGGTGTTGCTTAGCGTTGGCGTGATCTAGAGCGTAAGTGATTAAAAGCGTATTTTTACCCTCCTCAACGTCCGAGGTAACTGACTTACCTAGGGTCCTCTCATCCCCAAAAACCCCCAAAATATCATCCTGAATCTGAAAAGCGATGCCAAGACTAGTGCCGAATTGTCTGATTATTTCGTAAAATGGAGGCTTGGCTCCTCCCAGGACAGCTCCGATGATCAAGGGGTAACTAATGGTATAGTCGGCGGTTTTCAACTTTTGGATGGTGATGACGTCTGACTCTGCCCGTTTCGATTTAAGACGCGGCAACTCGATATCCAGCATTTCGCCTAGGGCAGTCCGGACAAACATTTTCGAAAATTGGGAGATGGCTTCGATTTTTTGCTCAGCCGGGAAGTTGGTATCAGAGATTAACTTGGTAGCCAGAAAAAAGCCGATGTCGCCCAGGCAAATGGTTTGGGAAATACCATAGTGGTCGCCGCCTAAAAGCCGGTAAAGGGTCGGTTTTCCGCGTCTGGTAGGACTTAAATCGACGATATCATCATGGGCCAGAATGGCTGTTTGAAAGATTTCATAGGCGGCGGCGATTTTGAGGATATCGGGATTTGGGTGGCTGGATGTGATTTCATAACCGAGTTTGATAAGGGCTCCCCTCAGTCTTTTGCCGCCTTCCCAGGCCTGAGTAAAGATGTCTGTAAGTTTGGTCAGTTTTGGAGAGACTTTTTCAATTTCTGTCGTCCACTCGTTTTTGAAGGATCCGATAGTCTCCTCTATCTCCTTGGCTGATGTTTGTAGATATCCCGAAAAGTCCATGAAGCTAATTCTCGCACATACTAAGAGCAGAATTCAACATTTATGGTAAAATATATTGTCAAATAATTGGTATATGTTAATTAAATCACTCGAGTCTCGTTTATCTGTTCAAGAATTATATGTGGCTGGAAATTTGGGTCCCTGCGGCGGGGTTAATATGGCAATTGAGGCTGCTCGGCAGGTATTAGATATAGTCGATGGCCGTGAGCCGGTTTTTTCCAACTGGGATTTGGTTAATAATAAACCTTTGATGGACAAATTCAAAAAGCGTGGTCTGTTAAGTGTCCAAAATAATTGGGATTTAGCTGAGGACGGGTCGATTGTTTTCTTCTCGGCGCATGGGGTACCCCCAACATTCAGACAGATAGCCCGGGAACGTAACTATTTGGTCATCGATGTGACGTGCCAGCTTGTCAATAGGGTCCACCTGCTGGTTAATAATGCTGAGGCTGCTGGTAAACATATTGTTTACATCGGCGTCGCTGGACACCCGGAGACTGAAGGAGTGCGGGGCGAAGTGAAGGCAGAAAGTTTGACTTTAATTGAGTCACCTGAGGATTTGGACCGGTTTGAGTTGCCTAAGGATAAACCATTGGTTTGTTACTCTCAAACTACTCAAGCTCCCCGAATTGTCGGGCGTATTAATGCCGGTTTACGGGAACGGTATCCTGAAATCGAGATACCTTCACGGCTATCTATCTGTTATGCCACCGACAATCGTCAGGATGCAGTTGAGGCGCTAATACCGAAGGTGAATGGGTTGGTGGTTGTCGGATCGAAACATAGTCATAATTCGAAAGAGTTACAAAATTATGGTCTGGAGGCTGGGTTACCGTCTTATTTGATTGATTTGCCGGAAGAGTTAGATCCAGGTTTATTTAAGGGTATCCGTCGACTTGGGCTGACCTCGGGGGCATCGGTCTTAGAAGAATACCTGACGCCGGTTATAGATTGGTTTAGGGATCGGAATCCCCAGATGTTGCTCTATTTTGAAAAGCAGGTAAGAGAGGAAAAATGGATGACATTTAAGTTGCCCGAGAAAGATATTGAAGCTCTTAGAGCGAGGTACCAGGAGAATTGAAAAGTCCTTTTGATTTAAGGATTTTGGTGGCTTTGACCGCCCAGGGGGTATAGTTGTCTGGATGATGTTCGATGTCAGTTAGGAATTCTACTTTGTTCATCCATTTATAGTCATAGGCAACCTGATGGTTGAGTTTAACCAGGCCATCGTAGGTTCCTATCATTAAAATGCAATGTTCGTTCTCGCAGTACTTGCCATAAGTCGAAAAATAATTAAATCCGCCGAGATTGGTCAAGTTGATTTTCTCGATACCATATTCACGCTTGAGGGCCCGATCAGTAGCCTCTTCATCGGTTTCGTCTCTGCCGTCCGGGTGATGGAGTTGATGGGTCGAAGCGGTATTATCCCAAATGTTGTCAAAGATGCGATGTTTGCGTTTTTGAAGCAGAACTTCGCCTTTAGAGTTAAATATAAAGACAGTGATGGCGAAATGTCGTCGCCCTCGGCCGGTGTGGCCAGCCATTTTTGGTAAATATTCGCCGGTAAAATTGCCATTATCATCGCTAGCTAGAATTATTTCATCTTTTTGCATGGGTTTAATATTATAAGATCGGGACATGGAAGACAATCTGGAATCTTGAGTCCATGACCAAGCGGGTAGTAAAGGCGTGATAGTATCGTTTTTTCTTATGAGAAGATATTTCTTTTACTTCATAATCCTTAAGGTGACGTTCATAATCTTGCGGCCGGGTTTGGACCCAAAGTCGGCGAAAATCTTCGATTTTGGATAATTTATTGATAAGCTGTTTGTACCAACTGTCATTTTCACGCCCAAGTTGTTCAGTTTTAAATTTGGCGATTTTAGCAGCTCTGTAATCAATTAGCTCATTTCGACTATCCCCTTTTTGGACTTGACTCTCCCAAAGCGGGCGGAGATTGAAAGCCATTTCGAGGGTATTGGGGTGATTTTGGTTGACTTCATTGACAAAAGCTTTTGATGCTCCAATTTCTTTAATTTCGATATCATTCATTAGCAATAATCGACCGCTAAAGTCGGTTAGATGAGCTGGATAAGGCCAATCCAGGACACGCCGGTTAAACTCTTTGATAATTTTTTTGATCTCTTCATCGTTCGGTGGATAACCGCCAGTCCATAAAAATTCTCCTTTCTCCTGGTTATCTAGTTTGAGTGCAGCCATAATTTTTTCGATGGTTTCTCTGGAAGGTTTGCCGACTCTGCCCTGCTCGATTTTAGATAGTCTGGTAGTATCACTCCAACCGATTTGCATTGAAACTTCCAGCTGCGAGAGCCGCTTTTTGATCCGATAATCTTTGATTAAACCACCTAATGTTGCGGCTAACATAAAAATACAAACCCATGATAGGATTGCGTGAATATTATTACACTACAAATTTGCTCAGATCTAAGACGGTGAGCTTTCTATCTTCTTAATAGCTTTCAGTGCTTCGTTTCTCACCCAAGATTTTTGGTGATTTAGAAATTTTTTTATTTCCGATAGAGCTTTTTTTGACTTAAGTTTACCCAAAGCAATAATTGCATGACCTGCAACTTCTTCATCTTCTAATAATCTTATTAATGCTTTTTCGGATAGATCATTTTTTAATCCACCTAACGCAACTACTACCATTTGTCTACCTCTGCCATAATTTTTATTTTCAGCAATAGAAATTAAATCATCTAAATCGGAATTTGTTGCGGTAATAGAGATGCCATTCCCAATCGCCCAAGATAAACTTTCCTTGGGGTTTTTTTTGAATTCGTTAATCAGAACTTTTGAGGCTTTAAGTTTAGCCCATGGCATTGATAATGTTCTAACTATTTCTTCCTTTGCGGATTCCTCTTGTATTTTCGGCAACCAGTTCATAAGTACGGGGAGCGCTTTAAGGTATTGTTCTTTTGACTCATATTTTAAATCGGCAATTTCGGTTATTTCAATGCCTAAATTTTTTAACTCAACTTTAAGGGATTGTATCGCTAAATGGTATGTATACATATTTGTATTCTACAATATTGGACAAAAATTAGGGGGTGATAAGCACATGCTCAATTTGCCCTGAGTTAATTAAATCCTGCAGGGGCTGTGACATTTGAGTTTTTTCAGGAGTATATAGTTTAAAACTATACCCATTTTGCTGAGCATATTGATTAAAGTCTTTTAATTGATTCGTAAGTGGCTGATATTGGACGTTTTTAACTTCTCCTATTATTTTTTGAGCAACATTTAGTTCATCTGGAATTCTACTCCCCGCGGTTCCAGTCAAGGATTCTATCTTTGTAGTATTCTTAATGATCGGAGCTGCAACCTCGCCTGCTCTACCTAACTGCTGTGATGTCCTTATTCCTGCAGGACCACTTATCAATCGTAAGCAAGATTGTATAAAATTGCCGATTGCCTGATACTGTTCTCCTGATGGATCTGAGTAATTTATCGGGTTGTTATGAGAATAAGCATACGGGTTTTGAGTTTGTGGGTTTGTTAATACACCTTTTACAGGATCCCTACTGATAAATCTGCCGGTTTCAGGGTCATAATACCTGGCCCGCAGGAAGTACATATCGCTTTCACTATCTAGTTGCTGTTCATTGAATTGGAATTCAATAGGGGTGCCAAATGAGGATCGGATATTACCAAATGGGTCATAATTTGCGTAGGTGGCTCTTGAACCGCTTGAACTTGTTGTAAAACGCATATTTCCGGAAGCATCCTCAAGATGATATCTGCCGTCACCATCTTTAATAAGCCCTAATCCATAGATCCAGAAAGTTGAGGCATAATTTTGATCACCGCTGGTGGCCATGAGCCGTGAAAGCGGACCCGAAGTGTCAAGTATATATCTGGTTACAGCAGTTCCCATGTTCTTTCGCAGTCTATTGCCAACACCGTCGTATTTGTAGTCGTAAGTATTTCCGGCAGCGGTGGTATGGGTAATCAGCCTGTTCTCAAAGTCAAAGCCATAAACCGGATCAGGATTAAAGTTCCCTGAGGGTCTTTTGGTCTGGTTACCATTATTGTCATATGAAAAAGCTGTCAGGTTATCTTTTTGTATGAGTTTATAGTCATTGTCATAGGCGTAAGCGGTAGTTGTGCTGTTATCGACTTTTTGAGTCAGACGGTTGCCCATCTTGTCATAAGTATATTCAAAGATTTTATTTCCCGGATATGTGGCTTTGGTAATTCTGCCTAGTGCATCATATATGAACGAAGTCGTTTGCGGTGTTGAGGAAATAAATGAACCTGACTCGACAATCCCCGTAATATTTCCCAGATTATTCCTGGTGTAGACAAATTTGGCCAGAGTGGTGGTGGATTTGGCATGTGTTATACTGCTGGTTCTATTTGCGCCATCATATGTGTAAGTTGTCTTTATACTATTTGGCAATAATCTGGTGGCTAGAGTACCGTTTTTATTGTATGTATAGGTTGTTGTTTTATTTTCCCAATCGACTACTTTGATCAGCCGGTTGTTATTGTCATATGTGTAAGTAACCGCACCACC
Source organism: uncultured Gammaproteobacteria bacterium (assembly GCA_964640215.1). Taxonomy (GTDB): domain Bacteria; phylum Patescibacteriota; class Microgenomatia; order Daviesbacterales; family UBA10151; genus CAZXEW01. The sequence continues at coordinate 35,999 of CAZXEW010000011.1, read as the reverse complement.
AAGACTATCCGGATAAGTGATTGTAGTCAGGTTGTTAGCATTATCATAGGTATATTTGATAACCTTGCCGTAAGCATTTATCGACTGAGTTAAGCGGTTAAAATTGTCATAGCTGTAAGAAGAAGTTCCGATGGAATCAACCATTTGTGTTCTATTTCCCCTATTGTCATAGGCAAAAGTCACGATTTTTGAATCCGGATAAGTTATTTTTATTAATCTGTTGAAAACATCATACTGATAAGTCGTGGCGTTATTGTTTGGGTCGATCCTTTTTGTAATATTGCCGTTTGGATCATATTCATATTTATCTAATTTTCCCATCGGCGATGTTGATAGTGTTTGCCTGTTAAGCGCATCATAGTTATTCAAGGTAATCTTCGACAACGCATCTGTTTGAGCGGTGAGATTTTGATAAATATCGTAACCATAAGAACTTAAATTAAGTGCCTGGTCTTTTGTGGAAGTCAACGATCCAAGCGGATTGTATATAAACTCACTCGAAGTGTTGTCTGGTAAGAGCGTCTTCAGTAATCTGTTTTCTTTATCGTAAGAATTTGTTGTTATACCGACACCGTCGTTTAGAGTTAAGACATTACCATTATTATCGTAAGTTAAAGAGGTTATTTTGGCATCGGCGTCAGTTTTCTTTTTTAACCGTCCGATAGCATCATATTCAAAGTTGGTTGTATTGATTAAGGCGTCTTTTTCGGTCAGTTTATTGCCAAAATTATCTCTGGTCCAGGTAATCAGATGGTTAAGAGGATCAGTAAGAGTAAGCGCTTCTCCGGCTGCGTCGTAAGTAAATTTTGTTGTCTGGCCGGCATGATTTATTTGGGTCAGGTTACCGGTTGCGTCGTAGCTATTTGTAGTATCTTTGCCGGGCGTACCATATCGTTCGTCAATTATTTTTGTTAATCTGTTTTTTGTGTCGTATTGGTAGGTAATTTTTTTGCCGTCAGGGAATACCGCGGTTGTCAGGTTGCCGTTTGGATCATAAGTATTTGTGATAATATTGCCATTTTTGTCTTTTACAGTAAGCGGGGTATATTCTGTTCCGTAGGTATAAGTCAGTTTAAATGAAAGCGGGTCATTTTGTTCAAGAACTCTGGCTTTAGTATCATATTTAGTAGTGTAAATTCTGCTCGGGGTCTGGTTATCTGAAGCAGTAACAATTCTATTTACTTTATCATAGGAATATGAGGCTGTATTATTGACTGCGTTTTTCTGGGTGGCCAGTTTCGCCTCATCAGTGTAGGTATTTGTTGCTACTATTTGATTATTCCGGTCTTTGATAGCAATGAGTTTAAAATTAGCATCATAGGTATAAGTTGTAATATTGTTGTTTGGGTCAGTAACGGTGAGTAAATTTCCCTGGTCATCATAACTAAACTTAACTTTCCTGCCTGACCAGTCTGTGGCTTCCGAGATCCAGTTTTGAGCGTTATACGAAAGAGCGATGGTGTGACTTTTGGTGTCAGAGATAGTTGTTAATTTGTTTGACAGGTCATAGTTGTAGTTGATTAAATTATTGTTTTTATCTTTAATACTCTTAAGTTTATACTGGGCATCGAAGCTAAATTCTGTCTGGTCTTTTAACCTGACTGTAAAAGTCCCGTCTGCGTTATGCACAATCTTAGAATGATATGCGGGATCTTCCGGTATATATCCATTGGTACAGTCATAAACAAATGATTCCCATCCGCCAGATTGTGAGTTAAAGCCTAAGGTATGAGGATGGCTAACTCCGTTACAATTCATAACCCAACCGACATGAGTCTCCATTAATCTGGCCGGGAAAATACTCCAGCCCCTGCCAGCTCCCTGCTGCCCTCCATTATAAGATGAGTACGCTCTTGAGAAATTCAGACTTAAGTCACCGGCCATTGGGAAAGACAAATCTTCCGAGGCCGTGTTATATGAACCGACAGACCTGAAGGCGTCCGCTGCTACTGCAACCGCCTCATACTGTTGATTATCCTTTGTGAAAGTCCAATGAATATCTTCCTTTGTGGTTGGAACAGCCTGAGCAGCTGTTTTAGTTGCGGCTGAATTTCCGGAAACATCATTTGAATATTCATTATTGGTAGATAGATCAACTCCTCCGCTTATTGACCCTGAATAAATAAAATCTCCTTCTTGAAATGAATAAGTAACCGGAGGGAACTTAGCAGTATTCCTTTGGGTAGGAATAATTTTAGGAGCATAATCCCTGGCCCAGTAAAAATCAGTAGCTATATCTGAATCTTTTATCCATTTAACTACCGCCGCAATTTTGCCGAGTTGTTTTACCGCAGCATAAGAGGGACTTTCCTGAGCAAACTCATCAAAATGATCTGTTTGGTGTTGGGCAAATGTATTGGCTGCAGCTGTCCATTTAGGATCTTTATTTGGATTGGTAGCTTCAGTTTTAACCTGCATCTTAACTGTTTCAAATACGAAAGCACTGTTGGCATCATCTTTTTTAAGAGAGATATATTCCGGGGTTATCCACCATCTTGAGCTTGCATTTCCACCCACGGTAGGTCTGCTATCAATAAAAATTTGGGCAAATGGCTTGAACCCGGAAACTGAAGAAGTAACGACCTGCCCATTTACATCTTTTCCTAGATTATATTTTTTAAGTTGATAGTCAGAATCGAATAAAACTCTTCCAAATTTTGTGTCAACCAGAGCTTTGGATGAATAGACAGCATCAATAATGTTGGGGTCATTAGGGTTTGCCTCTAAGCTAAACCACGGCAGGTTGTTTTCAAAAACAATTACTTTAATGGCGACCGCCAAATCGTCTTTATCAAATTGGGGAGCCAGAGTATTTTTCTTGCCGACAAAAACGATTCTGTCTTTTCCCTGATCATAATATGCTCCAGTTATATCTGTCATATCAGCCAGGAATTTAGCTGCTTGGTCTAAAGCCACACCTCCAACTCGGCTTTTTAAAGCAGAGCCAGGACTGGTGTTTGAAGAGGTTTGACTGCAGCTCTCGTCTGCGAAAATCGATTCAACTTTTTGAACGAACGGGAATATTGAAGTCAATTCAAGAAAGAGAATAATTATTAGGGCGGTAAATTGTTTAATTACGTTTATCATTTATTCTTTTTGAAAATTTGAATTTGGTTGGGGATGTCTTCATTTCTAATTCTTTTTCCCTGGATCTGTTTTTTAGCCGATTTAATGATGGATTTTTTGTCTTCCGCTATTAGCTCAGGTTCTGTATCAATAATCGGATCCTGCTCAGTGAAATAGTTAATCCGTGCATCAAAACTAATTACTTTTACCATGCCAGGTTCAACTCTGAGATTAGGAAATTCTATGGCTTTACCATCATCCTTAAGTCCTGTTACTCCGGTGATATTATGAATAAAGTTAAGCGAATCCCTTTGAATATTGGTTTTTAGCGTAGCATAAGCATATTTTTTATCAGTATTGTTTTGAATATTGTATGTAAAGGTAATTGTGTCCCCAGCATCAATTTGGCCATTTTTATTAACATCTCCGTCAGAGGCAAGCTCAATGGTTGATTCAATACTTAAAGAGTTCTTTTTCTCATTATTATTTTCATTGTTATTGAAGACATTTTTGACGTCTACGACTCCTTCGCCCAAAGTTTGTTTGACTTCTTTTAGAAAATCGTCGAATAAAGAAGCGCGGACTATTTGCGGCGTCAGAATCAGAAGGAAGGTGCTAGCAAGTAAAACTACTGATACTAACTTTGTTAGTTTAATCTGCATCTTGCAGTAGTTGAGTAATTGATAACCTATCACAGTCTTTGGATACTTGTCAATATATCAATATCAAATATTTGATAGCAAATATATAACTGCCACTTGATGAGTGGATAAATTTGGAGTAATATTGGCTACAATGGTGGTCGAAACAGACTATTTTTTTTATAAACCGTTGGAATTAATGCTTCCTGCAGAAGCTAGTTCTCTTGGTTTAAAGTGGCCGGTGTATACTGCCCCTGGTGGTTCATTTGAGGATCGGGTTTTTAGGGAGAGAACTGGACGACCTGCAGTTTATCTGGTGGGTGAACAAACTGCAATGCCGCTATTACTAGATACACGGCTGCCAGGACTATCCAGTTATATGGTCAGAAAAAATTTACCTGCTTTTGAAGTAGATCAGACAATAGCACAAGATATAACCTCAGGTTGGGTCGGAATAGTCGACCCGGACTTAGAAAATATTCATTACATCAATGCAGATAAGATGGCCATATCCTCCAGCGTCAGGCTTGATTCAGTCAGAGCCTTTTGTGGTTATCATCCAGATTTTCCGAATGACTTTGACCAATTAATTAAACCTGTACCTATCCAAAGAGGTTGGGTCATAGAGCACAATAGTATATTAACTCCCGTTTGTAGTCTAAGGAGGCATCCTGAGTATCAACCAATTTATGAGCTATGGATTAATCAAGCAGGATCTCCTATTATAAAAGGGCTTTAAGATGAGGACCGAGGTAATTCCGGAGTTTAGTAGGCTGCTTGATGATTTCCGGTCTGATGCAAACGATAACGATAGAGTCTATGATTTTTTCACAGATGCACCAGGAAAGCATGCATTTCAATCAATACAAGGTTTGCCTGGCTATTTCATAGTGGTTGGGCCAAATCGTCATACAGGGTTCTATAAAACTAACAACATAGAGATTAAAGTTAGCGGACCTATCCCTGAACAAGTGCGTAACCGCGTACCCTTTAGCTACTGCAAAGATCCTGCCTTAAAACCTCCTCCGAATATGCCTACAGAAATAGCTACAGGATTTAGTTATATGTGCCTTCAAGTTATTCAGACGGGTGACGCTGGTTTTGGCGTAGTTGACGGGATACAGACCGGCTATTTTGATTTAATTAATTTTCCCGATCATGTCCTGCAAATGGGATATATTAGACTTGAGGATGGCTCGATGACATTATCAAGGATTGCAAAATATAGGATAGGTAAAATAAGTGAGTGGTCTAGTCATAGACCTGAGGAAGTTTATTCCTTAGCAACTAAATTGGTGACCCAAATTAACGGCATAGAGATTACTCGATCTCTATTACAGGGACGAATTCCTTTCAAAAAAATAGTTTAAAAAAACAAATTTGACGGGTGGGGTGAAATTTTAGTATTGTACGTTCTATGACTATGACAGAAAAAGTGGAAATTGTGATTGAGGGTTTTGACCGGGCAAAAGAGGTGTTTTTAGGGGTAGCTAAACCCGGCAGGCCTGAAAAGACGCCGCTGGGCGAAGTAAAGGTCTTTGGGGTTGAACATTCTGTATTTCAATTAAGAGTAGATTTAAGTGATCAAGTGCGCTGGCATGGAGTTACGGCAAGAGAGATACGATTAGACAAATTGCCTCGAGCAGTCAAAAGAGGTCATACCCAGTTTTACCCCCTAGATTATGGCTGGGTTGGATCGGGATGGAGAATTGAGAAGAGATCAGGGCAGGCAGTTTTGACAGAAATTAAAGAATACCACGTGAATGGGATGCCGACTCATGAGGTAGATTGTTTAGATGAGCCGCAGGGACATGAAAGAATGGCCAGGGATTTGAGGTCGCTTGGGCTAAGTATTCCAGCTAATAGCAGCCATGCTGAGATTGTAATTAGTTTACTTTCAGGCAGCGCGTTTAGGACAAGCCATTTACAGACTGACGCGGGTGACAAGAAAGATAAGTCCCACCCCCAGTAAAGTCATCAGGATGGTTTTGTAGGAAGAGTGTTGGCTGTGGGCCTCTGGAAGGATGTCTGAGGCGCCAATGTAGAGCAGGAAGCCGGCGAAAAAGCCAAGATAAATTACTAGAAGGTTGGGTGGGATTTGGAACATAGTGGTTGAGAGTGCTCCTAAGACCGGAGCCAGTGCGTCGAAGAAAAGAAACATCAGGGTTTTTCGGTTGGTATTTTTGTGGCGGAGCATCAGGGAAACAGTGTTCAGGCCATCCGAGAAATCGTGGGAGATAACGGCCAGGGCGACGACTAAGCCGACCTCGGAAGAAATTTGAAAACCCAAACCGATGCCAACTCCATCAAAGAAAGAATGGCCGATTAAGGCTGCGGCCGAAACAACACCGACGGTGGGTGGTGATGACTGCCGTATTCCTGCTCATGGGCGGTATGAATGACTAGACTTTTTTCGATAATGTGAAAGATTAAAAACCCTCCAACAAGACCCAGCATCGGCAAAATGACTTCAACTTTGGTCTCTGTAATCAGATTGATAATTTCCGGTAAAAGGTCAAAGGCAATAACCCCCAGCAGCACTCCGGCAGTGAACCCTAAAATCAGATGGGATTTGTCTTTGTATCGCAGACCGACCAGGCCGCCCAGGAAAGTCGAGACAAAGGTTAAAAAAGAAATAAGAATTGCCATTAGCGATAAATATACGGGAAGTTGGTGGCTATTTCAACAGTCAGGTAAAACTACCACGGGTGTAAGCCCCCGGAGTTTCATTAAGTACTCTTCTAAACCCGCCAATGGCTGAGTCATGGAGTTGTTTGACCCGGGTTTCAGATATATCTAATTCTTCACCAATTTTTCTATATGATTGTCCATCGTTGTATCGTAAATTGAGGAGCCGTCGTATTCTCGGCGGTTTAGTGTTAAGAAATTCGCCCAGTTTTTTGAGGATTTGCGAAGACTGATCTGCTTCGATAATTTCACCAATATTTTGGTCTGTAAGCGGGATTGTATCGGCTAGTCTTTGAGGCTTACCATCACGGGTTGTCCGTGCGGATTCCAACGAGATTGGTTTAATAGCTAGTAACTGTAATGCGGCAGCGACACGACGAGTGGTAAAACCCGACTTTGCTGAGATAAATTCTATCGAATGATTGGTAACTCTATCTATCGGTGTCCGGTCTAGAACAGGGGTAATTTTTTTTAGATCTAGCAGGCTTTTTCGAGAGTAAGGCCCATATTTTCTTAAGGCATCAATCATTCGGCCTTTGATTATTCTGACAGCGTAGGTCGAGATTCTGTTACCGGTTTCGGGCCTAAATCTGGCTATTGCTTCCAAAAGTCCGATGCTGCCTTCATTAATCAGATCTGACGTTTCTAAACCGATTGATAACAGATTGTATGACTCAGACATTTTGAATGCTATTGACGTGACAAGACCGTAAAAATGATTCGATAAATATGTCAGCGCAGCTTGACCGGTATACAAATCAACGGCGCTTTGACGGATAGAAGAGGCTGAGAAAGGGGTTGCCCCGTTGAAGGGTGTTTATTGAATAGGTGATCAGGGCTGTTTTATTAAAGTTCCCGATAATATATCGAGCATATTCATCGAGCAGTGGTAAATTTGATAAATTTGGGATGGAATGTGTTAGATGATTATAAGCATGCTGAGCGCTTTGGACTGCTAATAACAATCGCTGCTCGTCCTCGTGAGATAAAGGTTTGCGGTTACTATCCTCGTCCATTTTATATCTCTGGAGTAGGTCTGAAGTTTGGACTGCTTGTTGAACGGCGGCTTTTTCTTCAAGCAGAAAATCGTTTTTTCTTCGGAGTACGTAGCGGTTTAAGGACACCCCTTTGAAGAGAGGCTGATTATGGATATACCAAGGAGTCCAGAAAAGTGTCTGATGTATGCTGGTGAGGTGACCGTTCAGACTATGTTGCGCTCGATGCAGCAGGTATGCAGGGACTTGGCGGACCGGAATATCAGGTTGCCCAAAAACCTGCCAGGCCCAGTGATCTCGATAAATCGGGTATTGCTTTATAAAAGCAGTCAGAAGTGGACGGACCACAGCTGTCTGGGTTGGAGTAAAATTTTTGACTGGGTAACCATCTGGCATCAACACAATCTCAGGATTTGGCTGTTCTTTTGGCTTTGACATCTGATTTCTGGTAGTAGTATATGAAAAAAGATATTTTAGGTCAAATTTAAGCTAGTTGTATTGATTCTGGGCGATGTCAAGGCCTTTGTCGAGGAGGGTTTTGAGGGCTAGCAGGGCCCGTTTTTGGAGGTGTTTGATTTTGGATTTGTCGTTTTGAGAGAAAGCGCTTAAGACGAATTTTTCAGCTTCGAAAGTATTGCCGCCGCGCTCGCCGGATTGGGATTTGAGGTTGCCAATGCCTAGGCGGAGGCGGATGAATTTGTCAGTGCCTAAGTTTTCAATAATGGATTCAACGCCGTGATGACCGGCAGCAGCCCCGCCGAGGCGGATTTTGATCTGACCGAGCGGCAGATCGAGTTCATCGTGAATGATGATGATATTTTCTGGTTTAACTTTGTAGTAATTAGCGAGCGCTTTTACAGCTAACCCTGAATTATTCATATAGGTTTGGGGCTTGGCAAAAATCAGCTGTCCGCTGACCGCTAACCGCTGACCGCTGAAAAGACCGATTTCGGCTTTTAATTTTTTATTGAGGGACCAGAATGTGTCGGACTCCTCAACTGGCAGGGCATGGGTGATGTAATGATCGAGAATCTCAAAACCCAAATTGTGGCGGGTGCCGGTGTATCTGTCCTCCGGATTACCAAGACCGACAATCAATCTCATGGCCTGATTTTACCACAACTATCCAGCCTTAGAATAAGCTGACTTGTTTTTCGGCCTCAGCTTCAGCGGTTTCGTCATCGTCTGACCAGATTTTAACGATGCCGTAGGTGTTGTCATAGCCGGGTTCGATGTGGATTTTGCCTTGGCGGACGCGGTCAATGCCTTCGGCCAGGCGCTCCCCTGCTACCATTGAGATCATGTCGATCGGGGTTTTGGTTAGGATTTTGAGTTCGTTATCTAGGGTGGTGACCAGGCGTTCGTATTCTTTTTTAACTTTTTCTGAAGAGACGCTGGAGTGCATGGCTTCGGCGATGATCTCTTCGAGCTGGACCAGCATTCGGAAACCGGGGCGGTTTGGGAACACTTCCGAGGTGGTAATGCCGTTTTCGATTTTGAGTTTGAGGTCGGCTTCAGAGCGGGTCGCCAGGTCCTCAATCCTTTGGGTGACGCCGATAGTTAACTTTTGATGGCAAACCGGGCAAATTTGGCCGTTTTTGGCCAGCTCCCCGGGCGAGAGGACGATGTTGCAGTTGCGATGGCCTGAGTAGTGGTATTTCCCCTCCTCCGGGAAAAATTCGATGGTGCCAACTAAGTTATCCGTTTTTAGATCATCTAGCAGCTCGTCGTAGCTTAAATGGCCCTTAAACATGGTGCATTCCCGGGCCAGGCGAGGCAGAGAATGCGGGTCGGAAAATGAGCAGATCGTTTTGCTATCAAGATCGGCGATCCGCCAATTCATAGATGGGTCGCTGGACAAACCGGTTTCGATGGCGTAGATTTTGTCGGCAAATTCTCCAAAGCACTCGTTGAAAAAATCATAGCCCGAGTTGGAGCCATAAAGCGAAAACCATGGGGTGTAGACGTGGGCCGGGATGATGATGGCTTTGGGACAGGCGCTAAAAACGACCTCGCAGAGTTGTTGTGAAGTCAAGCCCGTGATGGGGCGGCCATCGGACGAGAGGTTGACGGCCCGGCGGGTTAGTTCCTGGATTAGCTTGTCGTTGTCAGCTAAACTCGGCAGGGCGATGATGATGTGGATCCGGCGGACCCGGCCATTGTGGGTGTAAATGCAGGCGACCTCGGTGGTCAGCAGAAATTTGGTTTTGCCAATCTCAAGCAGGCCATCGGGCCGGGGGGTCAGGAAGCGTTTGATTTCCGAGAGCCACAAAGGATGGAGACAATCCCCTGTCCCAACCAGATCAATACCTTTATACTCAGCCCATTTGGCAATATTAGGAATGGTCAGTTGAGGCGAACAGGCCCGTGAGAAGCGGGAATGGATGTGAAGATCAGCGACGTAAGGCATGATTGTTAACTATAATACCTCATCGAAGCTATTTATTGGAGGATAGCTTCACAACGTCTTTGTCGAAAGAAAAAAGCTGAGAGCTTTGGAATTTGGCGAAGGAGACAAGAAAGCAGTCGGCGATGCTTAAATTATGCTTGTAGGCTAATTTTATAGCTTCATTGAATATGTCACGATCCTGGATTATTAAATACTGTGCCCCAAGTATTCCTTTGAGCTTATCTAATACCCTGGGCCTAGAAAAATGGTAATATTTTTCTAGGGCAAAGAAAACCTCGAATATTACGATCTGAGGAACGTGTAATTTGTATTGGCCTTTCTTAGCAAGTGTGAATAATCTTTTCGCCTCTTTATATTGCGATGGTACGTCACCCAGTAAGAACCTTAGAAAGACGTTGGTATCGACTACCAATTCAGTCATTTTAAGTTATCTTTAACGGCTTCCCGCGCCAGGTAATCTCCAAAGGCTTGACGGACTTGTGTCGGTGTAGCCTTGATGGCGGTTTTCAAAGAGCCACCTAATTCCAAAAAATCTTTGATTGGTTCAATAATAATTTTGCCATCTTCTTCAGAGACTAAAACGCTCTTTTGGTCTAAACCAAACTTTCTTCGCAACTTAACAGGAATGCTGATTTGGCCTTGAGATGTGATAGTCGCTAGATAAGTCATGCATTAAATATACACTTCTACATTAAATTTGTCAAGTTGCATTAAATATTTTGAAAAAGAAAAAGTATTGTGTGTTTCATGGCTGCCGGGAGGATATCTTCTTCATTGAGGTTGTGGCCGGCGTTTTTGTAGAGGTGGAGGCCGCCGTCTTTATCGTATTTTTGGAGCTCTTTTTGGAAGCGCTGGGAGTCGGAGACAGGCACGATTTGGTCGGAGAGGCCGTGGTGGAGTTGAACCGGGCAGGGTAGCTCATTTAGATAGTAAAAGGGCGAGATGTCATGCCAGGCTTCGGGGTGTTCGTTTGGATCGCCAAATAGCTCTATAAGGGCCGAAGAGCGGGCTTTTTGACGCTCCAGAGGGCTGTTTTGCCACCTGTCAAGGACATCAGCAAAGGGAATAATGAAGCCAGCCCAGATCGAGGCGGCTTTGAAGCTGGAATTGGCCAGCAGGCACTGAAGGGTGATCAGGCCGCCCATGGAGTGGCCCCAAACGGCCAGGCGGGAGAAATCTGGTATGCTAATTCCTTTAATACTGTCGTCCCCGACCTGTTCGGGGATCCATGGATTCCCATCTCCATGGGAATGAGGCAAAGCCTCTTTCCTTCGGAAATGACAAAAGCGCTGTAGAGAGGCTAGACCATTGAGGACGTCGGCGGCGTTGGCGCTCGAGAGGACGGACTGGATATCGCCTTCGGACTCACCTATCCCCCGGTAATCTGATTTAAAAACGGCAAAGCCGGCCCGCGCAAGGTAATCGATGTAGCGCATGTACTGGCGGTCAATGGCGTATTCGGAGGGTTCGACGTAGCCTCGGTTGAAGATGACTAAGGGAGATCCAGATCCTGGACGCAGCGAGCTTGCCAGGATGACACTACTAAATGGAATTGTCAGCAGGGCGAAGATTTTGAGGCCATCGGAGGGGTAAGAGACGATGAATTTGTGATAATTTTGACCGGCTTCAAGGGTTCGTTCAATTTTTAACTCTCCGCCGGGATAATCACGGGCGCGGATGGCAGCGATTTGGAGCGGGTATTTTTGGTTTGACACTCTAACATATTATCATTATTGAGGCTAGATTGTGCTATGATTAATAATTGATGGCTATTAAACTTCCAAAACGGGTCAATTTATTCAAAGATCACCGGATCGCCCAACTTTGGGGTGTGAAGGATTACGAGCTATTGGTTGATGAAGGCAAGTTGTTAGATAAGTTATTGTTATTGGCGGGAATACTAAAGTTAACAGTGGTCAATTCGTTTGTCCATAAATTTGAGCCGCATGGAGTTTCGGTGGTGCTCGTGATTGCGGAGTCGCATCTGGCGGTCCATACTTGGCCGGAGCATTATTATATCCACATCGATTTATTTACCTGTTCCCCGAAAACAAATGTCAAAGTCATCAAAGCTATTTTGCGCAAAGAGATTCCGAGTCAGCGAATTAGTGTGGGCAAAATTCAGTATCAATAAAGACAAAAAATTTGACATTCGAAGCTATTTGGAGTACTGTTATTATATATAGTAATAGCTATGAGTATTGCTGCAAAAGAACTTGACGTTTTTAGAAAAACTCAAACACCCTCTGTCATTCAAGAGGCGAATCAAATCGTGGAAAGAGCTCACGGACGACTTGTTGATAGTTTTATACCGACTTATCAAGCTAATAAATATCTGATGGATCTGGAGGAAACTAAAGCTTATGACAATATTCGGAATATGGCAGGATTTGAGCAATTGATGGAAGAAATTGAACAAGTTAAAAGATCTCGTCGAGGTTAATTTTTCTTATATTGTAAATCGTAGAGCTTTTTTAATTCTATGACTGAGGTGGCGTCCTCGGGATTTTTGTCATCTTCGCGGAAGCGCATCAGGCGAGGGAAACGGAGGGCGTAGCCTGGCTCGGTGGGAGTTTTACCGGCGGTGTGGATCGGAGATTTGGTGATTTCGTCGGCCAGGATTTCGACGACGATTTCGGGTTTGACCCAGACCGAGGGCTCGAACAGGGAGTTGACCCGGGCCGGTTTATTGGCCACTCTGATTTTATCGGCCCGTTTGTGGATCTGGCGCCACTCATCGTCGGTCAGGCCGGTGCCGATTTTGGCAACAGTAACGAATTCATCATTTTCCTGATCATAAACTCCAACCAGCAGCGCCCCGGCTCCAAACTCAGCCCGCTTTCCCCGACCGAAAATGTAACCTAAAACAACACAGTCAATGGTGTCAGTCAGCTCTCCCGAGGAGTGTTTTTTCATTTTGACCCAGTTAAAATTGCGGGCGCCCGCCTCGTAGAGAGAATCCGGGCGCTTCAGAATTAACCCTTCCAATCCCTTAGTCAGAGCATCTTGAAATAGAATGTCGATTTGTTTGGCAGAGTCAACGACCTGGCCGGTGTTTTTGATGAGAATGTCACCGCCAACGATAGCTTTATCGAGAAGCTTCATCCGATCGATCAAGGGGGTGTCGACTAAAGATTTGCCATTTAAATACATAATATCGAAAACAAAGGCTTTGAGAGGAAGGGATTTGGTGGCCTCGGCGATGCCGTACTTGCGGCGGCGTTTGGTGGTTTCCTGGAAGGGCAAAAATTCTTCCGACTGCGGGTTATAGGCTAGGGCTTCGGAGTCGAAGATGGCTGTTTTAGCTTTAACTTGCTTTAAAATTCCTTCGACTAAGTCCGGAAACATAGGCGTGGTTTCTTCTAAATTTCTGGAAAATAATCTGACCTGAGATCCTTTTGGCTTTGATCGGTCTAAGTGCCCTTGGACGCGAAAGCCATCGTATTTTTCCTGACTATGGGCCTTTCCATCGTATTTTTCTAAGGCTGCCGAGGGATCAGTCATTCGTTCGCAGAGCTGGGAACGCAGTGGCCGACCGACGGTGACGTTTAGTTTCTCAACGGCTTTGAGGCCACCTTTCCAGAGTGTTTCGCCGATCAGGCCCAGGTCTGAGACTTTGTTGTAGGCGCCTTCTAGAAGTTTACGTTTGGAGCGATCGCCCAACTTGAGGGCGGCAAAGGCATCGAGGATAGTTGGATCGCCGATGCCCAGGCGGCTTTGGCCGATGGGGATACGGATTAAGTGTTTGGCCTCAGATCCGTCCATTTTCTTTAAGAGTCCCTCCAGCGCGCTGACTTTATTTTCAACCGTGCCATCGCCTTTGAAATTGGCGATTTTGGTGAGCTCGTCAAATACAGTGCTTACAGCTAACCGCTTACTGCTTTCTGCCTTTCCACTGCTGGCGGTCAGCGGATTGCGGTCAGCGAAAAGGTGTTGAGCCACTTTGCCTAAGTCGCCGAGGCGGCCATATTTTTTTAAAACTTCTTCGCGTGGTAGGTCATAGGCCCGGGCGATGGCAGCAGCCACGGATTTTTCAGCCATGCCGATCTCGGTTGCCTCATAAAAAGGCGCCACTCTCCCCTGGATCAAGTAACTAACCATTGGCACCTCGTTTGCCTCAACTTCGGAAAAAAGTTTGGCCAGAATATCGATCAGAGATAGCCGACTGGAAGTAGCCTCAAGCTCATCGAAATACTGGGCTAATTTCTGGAATGTCATATGCGTATTTTACTGAAGTGATCTTAGGTTAGCAATTAGTCAGAAAATAATTTAAGATTTAATGATGAGTCCTGAAGAAAACCCCCCAGAATCATATCGCAAGATAAGGCGAGCTGAGGTCCTAACTAAAATTCGACAGGATACTGAAGAAGAGACTGCCGATTGGATTATAGGTCTAGAAGAAGAAAATAAAAGGATGGCTCGATTGGTTGGGAGAGATACATTGCATGAAGATGTTCTAGATAAAAGAGCGTTTAAGGAGGCCTTGGATAAGGCATATAAAGAAGCTGCAACTAATAATCAAGAGCTGTCCGTTGGAGTAATTGATTTGGATCATTTTAAAGAGGTCAATGATCGGTTTGGGCATGATGCAGGGGACAAAGTGATAGTTTATGTGCTGGAATTATTGAGAAATCTGTTGCGGACAAATCAGACCGAAGGATACCCAGAACGGCCTCTTGATATTGTTGGCCGGACAGGCGGTGACGAAATTTCAATCCTCTTGCCTGGTATAACTATTGAGGATGCGGTGGTGGTGATGCAGAAAATCAGAAAGGCTATTCTCGGCACATCCTTAACAGTTTTAGGAGTAAATCCGAACCCGATACCGATTAGTGGCTCAATTGGCTTATCGTCGATCAAGCTAGGTAGCCAAACGGCTGAAGAGCTGCATAGACAAGCTGATCAAGCGATGTATGCCTCCAAAAACGGTGGCAAAAATACGATCGCCATTTATGTTAGTGACCAAGATGGCGGTAGTTTTGTTGTTGATGATGACGAACTAAACCGGCGAGTGATGGGTTGGGCTTCGGAAGGGTTACCTGACTTACGAGACAGGGAAGAATTAAGGGCCTGGTTGCGACGTAAAATAGTGGTTCCGGAAATCAGTTTTCAGAGTGTTAAAGACGTTCATGGCAATGTTATCTCGTTTGAAGAACAGCTTAATCGGTCAATTCAGCATATTTTTGAACATGCAGTTTTTTTAGGTAAACGAACTGACAAAACCCGACAAGATCATGATAAATTTCTACTGGATATGCTTTATTCTCACTATGCGGTAGTCCGTGCTGGTGAGTAAATGGCGGTTGACCCAAGATTCCTGGCGGCTTCTAAGGCTTCTGTGGGATCGTATGCGTGAGTAAAGAATATTCCTGGATATCTAGCACGATCAGCAGGATCATCCGTTTCGCCGATTATCTGGTGGTCTTGACCGGTTGCTAAAGCCAACCTGACTGCTGCTTCTTGATCAACTCCTGCAGTATTGAAATCAATAATTATAGGATCAGAGTTACCGTTTATAGCTCGCTCATATTGTTCTAGATTTTTACAAACATCAGGGATGAAACCAAAAGGTGGGGTTATAGATTCGATCATATCAGCAGCGTAGGTGTCTTCCTCCAAGATTATGAGTCTTGGTTGTTTTTCGGTAAATTCTGACATATTATATTTCCGTAACACAGCGTGTTATAGTTCCTGTACCACTTTGTGTTATAGTTCCTGTATCTCTTCGAGCTATAGGCTATAATTATCTCTCTTATAGGGTTAGTTGTCAAGTTGACAGGAGGGTGTAAACTTGGAAGACAAAAATTAGTTATTAGCTAGGGGGCACGGTCAATCTCTAGAATTTGCTTTAAGGTTCTTCGGAGAGGTTCAAAAGCCCCCTTACAAACGACGGGAGCTCCAATTTCGTCAAATACTTCGGGCGAACAGGGGCAGGTGAACATTACTATTCTATCTACATATCCTATATCATGGTTTTTAGCTTGACTCAGGAATTGCGTGTTTGCCTCTTTCCCCTCAAACATGCTAATGACTGCAGCAAACATAGGCATAGACTGGATATAACTAAAAGCTTCAGGAGCAGAAGATGCAAATGTTAAATTATAATCTCGGCTGAACCAGACACCTAAAAGATCACGAATATCTTCATCATTTATCGGAGTAGCTATTAAAATGTTTGGCTTATCGGCGGCCTTATTTGTTTCTAACATAGAATATTATAGGATACAGGAAAATGGAGTAAAAAGTCAAGTGTAGCTAAACTTCCGGGGGGCAGGACCGAGGAGGTTGTTGGTCGGACTTAAGGTTTGATTTATATCAAAGCGGCCTTTGCCCCTTCTCAGTAAAGATCAATTGTTAGACCAATCTACCTACCCCCAAAGAGCCATCTACCTTCTCCACCATCGCAGGGTTCTGGTTGGTAAGAAGGTCCGAAATAGATGAGTGAGGTTTTTGAGATTAAATTCTTTTAAGTTTAAGTTGCCCTGGGTAATTTCGGTGGTTGATAGTAAAACTAATGCGATGACTATGGCGACGAGGCTGCTGACGAGATTTAGCTGCGAAAACGACTGTGGTGCTTGAAATTGAGTCCGGAATAGCAGATAACTAATAGAGCCACCGAGTAGTCCTCCGGCAGCACCGAGGAGGCTTAAGCTAAAGATTTTTTGTTTGACCTGGCTGGAGGAGATGGTTGAGATAAACATGCCAATCACCGCTCCCAGTATCAGCCAAGTAATGAGTAAGTTCATAAGTTCGGGTATTGTATGATCTTTTGGTGAATATTACAGTAAGCTAGCTTACAAAAATTGATAAATAATTTAGAGTCATTTTTAGACCAATTTAAAAGTGTCTCTTACAGGGCTCATCAGTTGATTATCAAGGCGGATGAGGGGTTGTTGCCAATTTTTTATATAAAAAAAGGTTTTGTCCGTTCATATGTGGTGACGGTTGATGGCAGGGAGTTTACGGCCGTCATTTATCAAAAAGGTGATTTTTTCCCACTGGCAGGGCAGTTTAGTCTTGGGTCGACTAACGCTCATTATTATGAGGCGATGACGCCGGTCACGGTTATCCGGATCAGGAAAGATCGCTTGTTGACATTTTATAAACAAAATCCAGAGGCGTTACTGGAAAATGCAGCAAAATTAGCGGTCCGCTTTTTAGGAATTCAGACCCGCATGGAGCATATGGTGTTAAGTGACGCCTCGACCAAGGTGGCTGCGATTATTTTGATCTGTGCGGAGCGTTTTGGGAAAGTAAGCAGTCTAGGAGTCTTGTTACCGGTGCCGCTCAGGCATAAGGATGTCGCCAGTTTGGTTGGAATCAGCCGGGAAACAGCCAGCATTGAGCTCAAGAAACTAGAACGGTTGGGAATTATTCGAAAGCGGCGGGGCTTTATCAATGTCAAGAATATCGGCAAATTGCGGAAGAATTCCAAATTTAGTCATACCGGGAACAATGGTTATCTTTAGCTCAGGACGTATATCGCTTTTTTGGTGCCGCCGACTTTTTTGACCAGGCCTTTGTCTTTGAGGAATTTCATTTCGCGCAGGACTGTGTCATCGGAGAAGTCGGGAAATATTTTGCGAAAGTCGCTGTTTCGCATTTCCTTGTGACGATGGAGGTATTCCATGATCAGCATTTGGCGTTCATTGAGCAGGAGCTGCTCACCCAGGGCGTCTTTGACCCGGGCGTCGGTGGAGATCATCCGGACTTTTTCTTTGACCCGGTTGAGTTCGATGGCGACACCTTGGACAAAATATTCCAGCCAGGGTGTTAAGTCGCGCTCGTGGGTATCCATGACCAATTGATTGGAAACGGCCTGGAGGGTCAGATAATAATCCATCGAATTGGTGTCGAAATATTCTTCAAGCGAAAAGAATTTGCGGATGTCGTAGCCGTCGAAAAACATCACCAAAGTGGCCAGGGCGCGGGCGGTGCGGCCGTTGCCTTCGACAAAGGGGTGGATGCGGGCGATTTCGTAGTGGATGATGCCGGCCCGGAGAACCGGGTGGATTTCTTTGGAGTAATCGGAGTTGATCCAGTTGATCAAATCCTCCATCAGGTAGGGCACCTCAACTGCCGGCGGCGGCGAGTAGGATATTTCACCGGTTAGGGAATTTTTGACCACCACCTGGCGGATGCGGTAGGCACCGGCGCTGTCCGGCGGGACAATCCGGTCAACCGTCAATTTGTGGATTTGGAGGATCAGTTCTTCGGTAATGTTGTAGGCCTCTGTGGGGCCGGTTTGGGCAAAGATCTGGTCGATGTATTTGATGACATTGCGGTAGTTGAGTATCTCCTGAATGTCGCGGTCGCGGGCCAGGACCTGCTTGCCGTCAAGGACGTCTTTGACTTCTTCATCGCTTAATGGATTACCCTCAACGTGGGTGCCGTGGTGAACTGAGCGCTCGAGGGCTTCTTTGCGAAATTTAGCCTCCCAGGCCGGAACCAGCGGAGCGTTTAAAATGACTTCCCTGGCGGCGTCAAGACGGCCGATGTTAATTAAAATCGAGTTGGTGATGGTGTATTTGGCGACAAACATTATTTGTTTTTCCTTTGGATAAAAAAGAAAGCTCCGCCGGTGACTATTATTAAAATATAGAAATAATTAGTGAAAAGCTTTAAAAAGATGTCCCCTGAAAGATAAATTAACGCCGCCCAAAGGGAGACCCAAAATAATGTGCCTATGATGCTTAGTAAAAAAAAGACCGTAAACGAGTGTTTGGTTGTACCGGCGACAAATGATAAAAAAGCGGCGATGTTAGGATAGATAAATCCGATCAGTAAACTGCGGTTTTTATAGGCTGTTAGTTTTTGATGGGCGATATCGATTAATCGACCGTAGCCTATTTTACGGATTACCTTCGAAAAACCAAATCTTCCCAGCAGAAAATCGATGTTATAGCCTATAATTAAGCCTAAGCTGGCGGTCAGGATCACCAAGGATAACTGGGTGTGACCAGTCCGGGCAAACAAGGCACCCATTGACATGCCTAATAGTCCTGGAACGAAAAAATTAAGGACTACCAAAGCTTCGAGTAGCGCAGAAATAAAAATAATGTAATAACCAAAACGAGCGTAAATTGAGCTAAAATCATTTATCAGTTCTTGGCCGGTAGGGACACTACCCCGGATAATAAAGAAAGCAACGGCGTAGCTTACAAATAAGGCCACTGGGATCAGAAGATCATGGCTAAATAGAACAGTTTGGAGATTTTTGCGTCTAGGCATAGATGAAAGAGAATTATAAGAACCTACTCGTGCTTCGGCTGAAATTATCGCATATTTCCCGCAAAAAATCCAGAAGGGAGACTAGGTTAACTTGAGGCTGTTGATGATTGTGATGTTCGGGCGCCCTGCTAGTGGAGCAATGACACTATTAGAAAACTGCCGTAAGAGGCTTTCATGGTGAGCGCTGATGGCAGAATATTCGTGATGAGACCGGGTTTCGACATAGACTATGACTTGATCACTGCTATGCCTGGCTACCCGTTTTAGGCTGCTACGAGACCTTTGATGGATTCTCATATCGACACCAAGTGTTTTCATCCGTTCACGTATCATCGGGTCAGGCTTGAATTTTCGATGCGGGTAAACATGGACAGGAAGAAGCTTGGTACCTAAAGAGTCCTCGTCAAGAGAAAATGGTGAAGTTAAAGCTTGCTGACTAGCCCAATTCTTGGCAATTATATCTAGGAAGTCAATGAAACCGCTCCCTGGATAATCTAGGTTCCCAACGACGATGAAGCGAGGGGGCTTTTGTGGATTTTTAGGTTCTTGGGTTAACTCTTGGAGGCTTTTTGGAGGGTGAGCTTCGGGAGGGTTACATTTTTGCCAGAGCTTAATGGCTTCGATTCGAGCTTGTGAATCTAGGGCTTCAGTGTTGGGCATGGTCTTTGGAGAGTATAAGGTTTGCGAAAATTAGCTGTCAATATGGTAATATTCAGAACATGGCAACCAAGAAAGAGAAGGCGAAGACTGAGGGGAAGGTCTTTCATGTTGAGTTGGCCTCACAGATGTTGACCTTGGCGACGTCGGGGTTTGGGCTAGTGGCGGCCTTGGCCTGGAATGATACGATTCAAAGTTTTGTTAAGGAGTTTATTGAGCCAAGCATTCCGGGATCAGGGGTGTTGTCAAAATTTTTATATGCCGTGCTGGTGACTTTAATGGCGGTGTTAATTACTTATCAGCTATCCCGATTGTCGGCCCGGATGTCTTCCCGAAAAAGTTAGAGCAGGGCGCCTTCTTTGATATTCCAAATTTTCAGTTTGTCACCTAACTCTGTAATCAGCGATTTGTCCAGCTGGACTGAGGCTATAATGGTCTGTTGAAGAGATAAGAGTTTGATGACGTGCTGGCGGTGAAGCTGGTCGAGCTCGGAGAAGACGTCGTCGAGGAGTAAAACAGGCCGGCTACCGGTGACTTTTTGGACGAAGGAGACTTCGCTTAATTTCAGGTCGAGAACAGCGGTCCGCTGCTCGCCTCTGGAACCGAAACGGGATAGGTCGCGGGTTTGGTCGAGGGAGTTGCGGGAGAGAAAGCGAAAATCATCACGGTGAGGACCAATCAGTGAGGTGGAGTTCCAGATTTCTTTGTCGCGGTAAGAGTCGAGACGTTCTTTCGAGATTGGGTTTTCGAGATATTTGTATTCAATGGTTTCGTTTAGCAAGGGGAAGTTGCGCTCACAAGCGTTGAGGTAGTCAAAAAAATCACGGCGGCGCTTCGAGACTAGGTTACCAAAAATAATCTGTTGATCAGCCCAATAATCGAGTTCACTTGGTTGCGCCGTCCCCTCTTTGAGGTGTTTAAGGAGACGGTTTTTACGGGTGACTATCTCGCCGTATTGAGTCAGGGCTTTTTTGTATTCCCGATCGACCTGGGCAATGGTCATGTCGACGTGCCAGCGGCGAAGGGCCGGCGGGCCGGTGACCAGACTGATATCCTCCGGCGAAAAAGCCACTACGTAAAGATGCCCGATATAGTCTAAAACCCGTCGGGGAATGCCGTTGATTTTGACGCGCTTGATTAGGGTTGAACCCTGTGTGTGAGATTTTAGGCTCGGAAGTTGGGCGGGGAGGGTTGAACCCTGGAGTTGCTGTTGCTGGAGTTGCATGACGATCTCTAATTTGATGCTTGCTGCTGACTGCTGACTGCTTTCCGCCGAAACTGTAAATGTATTCTCTGGCGGTTTGCTGTAAGCGGTTTGCTGTAAGCTGATTTCACCCGCCACGCGGGTGAAATCTTGATCGTAGGCGATCAATTCTTGGTCTTCGTCAGCTTTGAGGGATTTAGTTGTGGCTAAAAAGTAAATTGACTCGAGCAGGTTGGATTTGCCCTGAGCGTTATCCCCGACCAAAACCGTGATTGGAGTGGTAAATTCCAGGTTTAGCTTTTGATAATTGCGATAGTTGGTAAGTGATAAACTTTTAAGAAACACTAGTGAAGATTAGCGGATAAGGCGAGGCTATTCAAGACTTTTTTAGAGGTTAGAGCTTAGGATAGAGTTTAGGTGCGAGAATCTAACCTCTAGGTTTTCCAGTGACCGAGGCCGAGGAATTCTTTGACGCCGTTTGAGAGGTGATGCTCATCAAAGAAAAAACTAGGCCGCAGAGCAAACCAGCCGATCAGGACAATCGCCCCGCCCATGACCATGAAAATGGGCGCGGTGCCGAGTAAATCAGCCAGGATGCCGACAAAAAGGACCGGTAAAAGCGAAAATCCGGACATGACCACTGCCAGAGCGGAAAAGACTTTGCCGCGGGAAGATTCGGGCGTATTCTCCTGAAGGACTGTTTGGGAGGGCACCATGATCGCCACCAGACACATCCCCAGCAGAAATGAACCGACGGCCAAAATCGCAGACAGCGATGGTTGGTAGATAAAGGGTAGCGGGATGGGACGGCTGAAGTGTCGAACCGCAGGTGAAATTAAGGGGGCGAAGCCAACAGCGAAAAAAAGTAGTCCAGCCAGCAGAATGGCGGAGCCGACCAGATGACGTTTGGGGAGAGCTTGACCTTTTTTGGCAACTAAGATGCCACCGATCACCATTCCAAGCCCAAGCGGGATGACTAAAACGTACGAGGCGTCGGTAGCGCTAATTTGGATAACCCGTTCCAAAAATGAGGGGATCAAAACGGCCATGACGCCGATGATGGTTTGGACTCCGGCCAAGATGCCGATGGAAGCTAAAACCGGCAGGCGACCTCGGATCATATTGAGGGTTTTGCGGATTTCTCGGACCGAATGCACTCGGAGCTGAGAGAGACTATGGTTTTTCAGGGCAGTTTGGAGGAAGTGGCCATCTTTATCAATCGGGGTAGTAATGCTAGGGAAAAAAGCTGACAGCAGAAATGCAATCATAGTTAAGGTTGCGCCAAGCATGAAGGCGGCATTGACGCCAAGCAGAGCAATCAGCGGGCCGGCCAGGCCAAAACCGAGTAAAAAAGTCGTGAAAAGGGTGACTGAAAAGATCGAGTTGGCGACCAAAAGTTGACTGCGCTTAACCAATAGCGGAATTGATGAGGACTCAGCCGGGGTGTAAAACTGAGCCAGGGTATTGATCAAAAAGGCGATAATCAGAATGGCCGGATAAAAGCCCTTAAATGCGATCAGGCTGGCAAAGGAGATCGATAACAGCAAATTGATGACCATGATAATTTTTTTGCGGTCGGTGATGTCGACAAAAACCCCAGCAAACAAACCTAAAATGACGGCCGGCAAATAGATGGCAAAAAGCAAGGCCGAGACAGCGGTGTTGGAATTAGTCAATTTGTAAACCCAGATGATGAGGGTGAAATTGAGGCTGTTGTAGGAGAGCTGGACCAGGATTTGGTTGATCCAGAGATTGATGAAGCCCGGGCTTTTGAGGATCGACTGGAATGAGTCTCTGGGTTGGTCCATAGGGATCGTGAATAATTATATCATCAAACATTTTCCCAAAATTTGTCAGGGTAATATAGGATCCAATCGTGGTCGAGGTTCTGAAGAGTTATAAGCTTTGAGTTTGGGATTAATTGGTGTAGTTTTTGGCCTTGCCAAAGGGGTGTGATATGGTCATTTTCTGCCCAGATAATTATAGTTGGTACTTGTATTGATTTAGCTTGTTCTTGAATATCAATATGATGGGCTAACCAGGCAGCTTTAAAGTGGAAGATCGGCTTAGAAAACGAGCGTAAAGTAGCTTGAAGATTTCTGTTGAATTTATTTTCTGGCCCGCTATTGTGGGCTAAAATAAAATCTATGCCGGCTTTGACCACGTTTGTGTGGCTATATATTCCCTCACAGTCAACCAAAATTAATTTCTGAACTGCGTCTGGATGTAAGTTTGCAAAAATTATTGCCAGCGCTCCGCCTAAAGAAGTTCCCATTAAGGTAACTTTATTTAAATTATGTGTATTCAAAAAGTTTAGAACATTTTTTTCGAGGTTTTCGATTTGGGTGTTAGGGATTAGTTCTTCAAACGAGAGAATATGGATTCTAGTATTCTTTGGGGCCTTTTTAACCAAATCTTGATAAGATTTTTCGTTTTTAGTAAATCCCCAAAAAAATATATAATCATCTGGCATCTACTTTGATTCTAGCAGCTTTTGCCAAATCAATTGGGGGTGACGAATAATTAAATCATGCCCTCCGGGTAAAATTATTAGCCGAGAGGTCGGAAGTGATTGATGCAAAAGCTGAGCCTGCCAGGCTGGATTCATAACGTCATTTTCCGCTCCAATGACTGTGGTGGGAATTGTTAGTTGGTGCCCTCTGGTTTGAAAGTCGACTTGAGCTGCATATCGAGCTAGACGATAGTGCATCAGTACTCTCCAGGGATCGTCGAAATTAGTGACACTGTACCATAATTTGTCTCCTCCACTTTCTAGGAGATTCTTTAGCCAATTTTTAAAAAGCTGCACTGCTGTTTCTTTGCCATTTATTCCAGAACTGCTTACTAGTATTAACTCTCTAATGCGATTGCCTTGATCGATAAGAGCATATTCTAAAGCTAATGCTCCACCAGCAGATTGACCGATTAGTGTGGCGTGTTCAATGTGATGTTTATCCAGAAATTCTGGAAACCTGTTTTTGAATTCTTCGATTGTCCCAGAAGGCGTGATCTCTGGGTGCCTGGCGAAAATGATTTGAGTATCGGCTGGCCGGGCATCAATGAATCTCTGGTACGAGCGATTGGATCTAGTCCAGCCGGGTATTAATACATAAGCATTTTCAGTTTTTAAGCTCATCTTTGGCAGTTTGGACAGAAATAGGTGCCTCGGCCGGCTAGGGTGATTTTTTTGATGGGGGTTTGGCAGACTTTACAAGGGAGTTTGGCGCGGTCGTAGACGTAGGTGAAGTCGAGAAAATGGCCTTTTTGGCCATCTTCGTTGAAAAAGTGCTGTTTGGATGAGCCGCCTTTTTGGATGCTTAATGTTAGGGCGTCGATTATTCCTTGGTGAAGTTTGCGGTAGTCTGTAGTCTGTAGACGGTAGACTGGCATTTGAGGGTTGAGTTTGGAATTGAAGCAAGCTTCGCAGGCGTAGATGTTGCCGATGCCGGCGATGGCGGTTTGGTCGAGTAGGGCGACTTTGACGGGGAGATTTTGGTGGCGAAGCAAATTCTGTTTGAGGATTTGCCAAGTAAAGGCTTTGTCAAGCGGCTCCGGTCCTAAGTTGTTTAAAAAGCTGTTAGCTGAAAGCTGATCGCTGTTAGCTAATTTAATCCATCCGAATTTGCGCTGATCATTGAAGTAAAGTCGGCTTACCGCTGACTGCTTACCGCTTACAGCCAAAGTGAAAATCACTCTCGTGGATTTGTTGGGCATCTCTCCGAGCATGTCTTTGGTGGGATGGCCTCCGGCGAAAGGCTTACTGCTAACTGCTGTCTGCTTACCGCCGGACACTAAAATTATTTGGCCGGACATTTTGAGGTGAAAAAGGAGAATCCGCTGACTGCTTACCGCTGACTGCTTACCGCTTTTGTTTGTGTTGGCGGTTTGCGGTGAGCGGGTAGCTGTGAGCAGGGTAATTCCAAGTACTTTGCCTTTTCGCCAAACACCAGTTATTTTCGCACCTTTTAGTTCGCTAACTTCACCCTCAAAGGACTTGGGATTTAGAATCTCAACTTTGGCGATTTTTAGGCCGATAATTTTTTTGGCTAATCCCCGCTTGATAGTCTCAACTTCTGGAAGTTCCGGCATGAGCCAATTTTATCTTTTGGGAAACTGCTTTTCAATCAGCGAGAGGATTTCTTTTTTGAAGCGGTCTTTGGAGAATTTTTCGGCTTGTTTGCGGCAGTCTTCTGGATTGAATTTAGTGGCATCGAAATCTTCTACGGCTTTAACTAGATCCTCGATTTTGACTATTCCATCTTCTCCGTAAAGTACACCGGTTTTACCATCAATAACTGTTTCTTTGAAGCCGCCAGAATTGGGA
This sequence comes from uncultured Gammaproteobacteria bacterium, assembly GCA_964640215.1. GTDB lineage: Bacteria > Patescibacteriota > Microgenomatia > Daviesbacterales > UBA10151 > CAZXEW01. The sequence goes on along the minus strand of CAZXEW010000011.1, from coordinate 10,783 downwards.
GCGATCACAGGGGTGCCGGCGGCTTGAGCTTCGATAGCAGTAATCCCAAAATCTTCGTCTTCAGCGGCGAGAATCAGGGCTTTGGCATTCTCGAGTAATTCGACTCGCTTTTGGTCAGAAACCCAGCCCAAAAATTCGATATTTTGGCCGGCAATCGATTTCAGATTATCAAGTTCTGGACCAGAACCAGCAACTTTTAGCGGAAGATCTAATTTGGTGGCGGCCTGTACGATCAACTCTGTCCCCTTACCCTTAACTAACCGATTTATCACCAGGTAGAAATTCTGTTTCTGTTTTTTTAATTTAAATTCAGACATATCGACCGGTGGATAGACAACCTCGCTATCCCGGCGATAAAATTTTTGGATTCGGGCGCGAACATTTTCCGAGTTGGCAACCAAAATATCGGGGCGTTGAGAAACTTGATAGTCGTAAATTCGCAAAATATGATTGGAAATTTCAGCAAAAATCCGGACGAGCTGATTTTTTTTGTAGTTGAAAGAAGTGGCATAGCCGTATAAAAATCGGGGCGGAGTGTGGATGTAACTAATATGCAGGGTATCGGGTTTGGTGATGACAGCTTTAGCTAAATAAGCGGCTGAGGAGGAAGAGATAACCACATCAAAGCCGGACATGTCAAAACTTTCAAACATTAACGGGGCAAAAAGCCTGAACGGAGGAACTAATTTTTCGGCAAAAGGAAATTTTTGAAACCAGGAAGTGCGAATTTCATGTTTGTTAAATCTGGCGGCATGCGGTCCAAGAGTCTTGGGATTGTAATAGGCGGTGTATAACGGCGCCTCCGGAAATATTTCCAAAAGAGCCTCTAGCACCCGTTCAGCTCCCCCGTATTCGCGCAGATAATCATGAGCGATGGCGACTTTCATGAGGTAATTGTAGCAATAATGGAATTTTTATGACAATTCGATGATTTTTTTGGAGGATTTGGTTAATTGAACCAGTTTTTTGTTTTCGATGGAGAAGAGATCCTCCAGGCGGACACCGGTATCGCCGGGCAGATAAATGCCGGGTTCGATGGAGAAGACCATGCCGTTTTTGAGTTGGTCTTTGCTGTTTGGGGAGAGTCGGGGTGATTCGTGGACTTCCAGGCCGATGCCGTGACCGAGAGAATGAGGAATATCGGGGAAACTGGCGGCTTTGATGTAGTCGCGGGCGGCTTTGTCGGCTTGGATGGCGGAGCGACTGTGGTGGGTTTGGAGATACTGAACGGCTTTTTGCTGAGAATCAAGGACGGTCTGGTAAATTTTTCGCTGCTCTTGTGTCGCTTTTCCCCAAAAAACAACCCGGGTCATGTCGGAACAGTAATTATTTAGCTTGATTCCGAAGTCGAGCAGGATGAGTTGTCCGGCCTCTTTGGGTAAACGGGTGTCACCTGTTTGATGATGAGGTATGGCGGCGTTGGCGTTGAAGGCAACGATCGTGTCAAAAGAAGGTTGCGCGCCGTTGTCTTTGGTAAATTTTTCCATTTCCCAGGCTAATTGTTTTTCACTGAGGCCGGGTTTTATTTTAGCAAGAGTATGTTCGAAGAGCTGGTCGCCGAGCTGGCAGGCTTGTTTGATTCGTTGAATCTCGTCTGTATCCTTAATCATCCGGAGTTTAGAGAGCGAAAAGGGTTTAGTTTTTTTTAGAGAGGTCGAAAATCTTTTATACTCGGCCAAAGTCAGGTTATCCTCCTCTACTCCGACAGATATGATTTGGTGTTGTTTGATGAGTTTGGCCAGAACGGCTTTGAGTTTATGTTTGGCCGAAATTTCAATCAGCGTAAAATCAGGAACTCTTTTGGCGACTTCTTCAGTGTAGCGAGCGTCAGTGAAAAGATATTGATCGCTTGGAGTGATCAGTAAAAAAGCTTCGCGTTCGGTTTTTGAAAAATTGTCAAAGCCGGTTAGGTAAATTATATTGGTCACATCGCTGATCAGTGCTGCGCCTATTTTTTGGTTGATGAGAGCCGTGCGAATAGTTTTAAGACGATTATTGAAAGACATGCCGAAGATTATACTGCTTTTTCTTTTTGACGGACAGTTTCATATATAAAGATGGCGGCGGCCACGCCGACATTGAGGGATTCGGTCAGGCCGAACATCGGCAGGTAAATGTTGGCGTCGAGGAGTTTTTGGGTGTCTTCGGTCAAACCTTGGGCTTCGTTGCCGACGATGATGGCAATTTTGCCTTCGAATGACTGGTCCCAGAGGACCTTGGCGGTGGGGTCGACTAGGGCGCCGATGATTTTAAAGCCTTGCTTTTTGAGCTGTTTTAGGCAGACTTTGGTTGAAGTGTAATACTTTATTTTAAGCCATTTGGTGGCCCCTGATGAGGTGTTTTTTGACAACTTTAGCTTCACACCCCGGGGGTGGATGAGGGAAACTTGGCCAACTCCGAAGGCTTCGGCGGTTCGCAAGATGGCTGAGACATTGAGATCTTCGGACAGGTTTTCGAGAACCAGTGCCAAATCCTGTCGGCGTGAGTCCATTACTTTTTCAATCCGTTCTTGGCGAGATAAATTGGCATGGGTTTTCATATCATGTTTGCAATAATAACTTCAACATCTGTTGTTGCGGACAATTCCTGAGTATTTCAAGAGCTTCATAATATCTATTTTGGAGTGACGTTTTTTTGAGTTGGAATGATGTCAGCGCCTCTGAAACTTGGAGAAACGATCGTTCTCTAATTCCATCTAATCCATGTTTTAAGATAACTATGGTGTAGTGCGGGTCCGGGAGTTCCGCCCGTAGAATATTCAGAATATCGGCGCGCTTATGAGAGTCATCAATACTTTTTTCGGTAGCCTCAACCATCTGTCCAGATTCCGGGTCTGAGATGGTTTCTCCAAAGGTTGTTTCCAGATTCTCTGATACGGATACATCTAATGAGTCGACCCTTTCAAAATCGGCATATATCTGCTGAAGGTCTTTCACAGACATGTTCCAACGGATGGAGAGTTCCTCGCGGGAGGGTTCTCTACCCCATTCCATAGCTAGTTTTACTTGATCTGATATTATTTGCCTGATTAGTTGTCGTCTTTCGACTGGTTTTCTGATGGTGCTGGTTTGGTTATCATGGTATCGATTGATATACAATTTAGCATTATCAATGGCAAAAGAGTTCGGTTTTGTACCAAACTTAGGATCATAGAGATAAAGGCCGGCTAAAAATCCAAAGACAGCTTCTTGGAAATATTCCCACCTATCAATTGGATCATCTGGCCATCTACGCATGGCGATTCTGACTTCTTTGTCAAATAAACGGAGATTATGACTAATCAATTGATTGGCGGCATTTTTGCCAGTTTGATCTATGGCGCGGATTCTGGAGTCAGAGTTGATCCAATCCTCTATTTCTTCTGGGCCCGGTGGGTCGTTTCGACCTGTGCCTAATGCATCGATTATATATAATCTTTGCCGACGTTGTGCTTGAAACTGCTGGACATATATTATCTCTTGGTCTCTATCTAAATAGTCGTGGGTGCGCATCGAGTGTCTGAGTATTTCTGCTCCGTCGTTAAAGAGGTGTGGCGCTTCTTGATCGCGTTCCATAAACATGGCTAATAGATTTTATTTTTCTGTTAAATTATTGTCAATGAAATTTGATAAGATAATTATAATGAATACTGTTAAGAAAGGTATCTTTGGGGTGGTGTTTCTGGGAGTTTATGCCGGGATGGTGATGATGGTGGGGCCGCTGGTGGCCGAGGGGAATAATATTTTTAGCTTGGATCTGGGATATTTGAATCGGGTGATTGAGGTGGCGGGGCTCTTGCTTTTATCGGGGACTTTGTTTGCGGTATTTGGGATCTTGGCCTCGGATTGGGCCTATGTTTTACCGGTTAGTTTGTTGGCGTCAGTGGCACCGATGCTGTTGCTGCCGGTAAATGTGGGGTATGTACTAGGGGTTGGTACGGCGCTATCTTTGATAATTACCTACTCATTACTCTCTCCCCGATTAAAGACTTACGTCAATTTTTCGGCCAACCAGATTTTGGGGCCGTCGGTTAAATTACTGGTGACTCTGCTGATGCTGGTGATAAGTTTGGTTTATTTTTTGAATGCCAAGGCCGCGATCGATAAAAACGGTTTTGAGATTCCGGATAGCTTGATCGAGACGGCGTTGAAGCTTTCGCCGGCCAGTGAAGTGTCGATAGATAGCGCCCCAAAGTTGCCGATCAGTCAGGACCAGATTAATGAATTAAAGAAGAATCCGGATTTGTTAAAGCAGTACGGCGTGGATCCAAAGATTTTGGATACGATTAATCAGCCAGCTAAACAAGTAACCAATGCGACCAATGATTTAATTAAAAAAACCATTAAAGACCAGGTCGCACAGCTTGTTAGGCCTTATCTGGGGTTTATAGCGCCGTTATTTGGATTATTATTTTACCTTTCTCTTAGTACATTCACTTCGCTGTTGATGATCTTGGTTTATCCGCTGTTGTGGTTAATTTTCTATCTCTTAAAACTCAGCGGCTATGTCCACTTCGAAAAAGAGATGCGGGAAGTTCAGAAGTTAGTGGTTTAGTTTTCAGTACTCAGACCGCTTCGTTTTCAGTTTTCAGACCGAAAATCTCCGCTGGGAGTACAAATTTAAACGTCCCTTTGTTTTGTCTGACAACTGACTACTGATGACTGTTAACTTTTTCCTTTTTTCCAGGGGGCGGAGGCGAAGAAGGGGTGGAACATGTCTTCCTCAAAGGGGACTTCGAAGGTGCTGTAGATTTTGGAGGTGTCGTATGTTTCGGCGAAATGGACGTAGTCTTTGAGATTTTTGATAATGGCCAGTGGGGTCTGTTCAGCGGCCTCGCCCATGGCGAGGACCGCGGCGGCAGCCAGGCTGTCGGGGATGTTGGTTTGGGAGTAAATCATTTCACGGCCAAAGATATCGGGCTCACCGCGGTAGTCACGAAGTGGTACAAAACCATAGTGAGCGATTGAAATGCCGACTATCCCCCGGCGAAAAGGGACGGCGTTGGAATCAGTGATAATGACGCCTAGATTTTGAATTTTGGTGCGGTTTTTAAGTTGCTGGTAGATAGTTTGGGCGGACTGTTTTGGATCGGATGGCCAAAGAATAAAATAACCGTTGCCGTTGCTCTCGTCAATGCCAGCAGCGGAGATGATTATGCCGTTTTTGATTGAGTGAATCCGTTTCCCTTGCGGTGTGAAATCGCGAGGCAGATACATATCGGCTTCTTTTTCAACCAGCTCGTCTTTGGTGGTCTCCCCTTCCTTGACACAGCGGCCCTCGCAGATAGAGATTACTTTGGAGGTGATGGCGATGATCGAGTTTTCCTCAAGGTGAGGGGTGATGGCCTCGATCAGATCTTCTAAACGATCTTTCGGAGGCAAGAATTTGCGGGTTTTGATGGGAGTAATATTCATGTTCTAATTGGATTTGCTTATTCCGAGGACTAGTTTTAGTGCTTCTTCTAGTTCCAGTAATTTACTCTTATTCAATGTCCCAATCTTTTTTAGTAAACGATCTTGGTCGATGCTACGGATAAAGGTTGGTATGAGGACTGATTTTTTGTCGAATCCAGGCACCTTGCCTAAGTTTACCAAATCATCGCTTAACACCTGAGGGACAATCGAACTGCTAGGAATAATCACTACATGAGGGGTGTGTTGATTAATTTTATCGTTGGAGATTATTACGGCAGGTCGCTTTTTATGGATTTCCCGGCCAAACGAAGGCTCCAGGTCGACAACCCAAACCTGGCCACGTTTGGTTACTCCGGCCATCCCTCAACTTCAGTGGCTTTCCACTCCTCGGCTACTTGTTCGTAGAATTTACGGTTAGCTTTTAGACTTTTGATCAAGTCCCGCCTGAGGTGCTTTCTAGTAGGTAACTTTTCTTTTATCATGTCAGCAATAAATTTGCTGCGACTGCGGGTAGGGATAGATCGCCTGAAATCTTTGGCTAAATCATCGGGTAGGGTAATATTAATTCTTTGCATATACACACTAATTATACACACTGGCTGGAGATTGTCAATTAGAGCGGAGTCATTTCGCCCCAGTTGGGGCCTATTTTGACTTCGGCGATGACGGGGACGGAGAGAGTCAGTGAGTCTTCCATTTTTTGGCAGACCATTTTGGCAATATCATCGACAGCTTTCGGGTCGCATTCGAAGAGCAGTTCGTCGTGGACTTGAAGGATCATCGCGCACGATGGTCCGCTGACCGCTTTCCGCTGACCGCTTTCCGTAGCTGCAGTTTGTCTGGCGGTTTGCCGTAAGCTGTCTGCTGTAAGCGCTGCATCTATTTCCACCATGACTTTTTTGATCATGTCGGCGGAAGTGCCTTGGATGGGGTGGTTGATGGCGGCGCGTTCGCCGGCGGATTTGAACATCCGGTTGGGTGATTGGAGCTCGGGGATGTAGCGGCGGCGGCCCCAGATGGTTTCGACATAGCCTTTGTCGAAGGCTTCGGTCAGGATTTTGGCCATCCAGTCCTTCACTTTGGGGAATTGCTCAAAATATTCAGCGATGTAGGCACGGGCGGTATTGTAATCGACGCCGAGCTGTTGAGACAGGGCGTGAGGTCCTTGGCCGTAGAGGGTGGCGAAATTCATGGTTTTCCCGATCATCCGCTGCTGTTTACTGACTGCGTCGATTGGGATGTTAAATATTTTGGAGGCGGTGGCTGAGTGAATGTCTAATTTTTCGTCGAAAGCTTTTTTTAAATTCGGGTCGCCGGTGACGTGAGCCAGGATGCGCAGTTCGATCTGGGAGTAGTCGGCGCTGAGGAGGACTTTGCCCTTGGGAGAGATGAAGGCTTTGCGGATTTCGGCGCCCTCCTCGCCTTTGTTGGGGATGTTTTGAAGGTTGGGATTGGTTGAGCTGAGACGGCCGGTGGCGGCGCCTTCAACGTTGAAAGTGGAATGGACGCGATGATTGGGGTCGGCGTATTTGGGGAGGGTGTCGACGTAGGTCGAGATCAGTTTGAAGAGCATCCGGTATTCGAGAATGTGGGGAATGGCTGGGTGCGAGGCTTTGAGTTCGTTGAGGGTGGCCTCATCGGTGGAGCGGCCGGTTTTGGTTTTGCGGATGACCGGCAGTTTGAGCTCGTCAAAGAGGATTTCGGAGAGCTGTTTGGGCGAGTTGATGTTGAACTCGTGACCGATGGTGGCATAAATATCTTTTTCGAGCTGGGTGAGGCGGGTTTTGAGCTGGGTGCCGAATTTTTCGAGGAATTTTAGATCAATTAAGACGCCTGTTTCAGTCATTTTTTTGAGGACTTTGTCGACTTCGAGATCGAGTTGGATGGTTTGGGGGCTGCTGGAGCCTTGGGCGAGAGGCACGGAGCTGACCGCTGACCGCTGACCGCTAACCGCAGCTGCATTTGGTTTGGCTGTATGCGGTAAGCTGTTAGCTGTAAGCTGATCGCCTGGAAGGCGATTTAGAAGGCTTTTGAATTCGAGTTCTTGAAAGAGGTCGAGGACTTTTTGGTGGTCGTAGTCGTGGACGACGCACTCGGACAGATCGAGTTTGATGGGAGCTTTTGTGTCGATGGTGGCCAGAGTCTTGCTCATGGCGGCGGATTCAGCGCCTTCGGCCAAGAGTTTTTGAGTGCGCTCAGGCAGGTCTTTTAAGTTATCCTGTTGGTAGAGCTTTTCGATGGTCGTAAATTCTTTGACCAGTTTAGTGGCTGTCACTTCGCCGACACCAGGCACGCCGGGAATGTTGTCCGAGGCATCGCCGGCTAAAGCTTTATAATCGATTAAATTAATCGGCTGGAAGCCAAAACGCTCGACAAACTCCTCTATTCCGTACAGGCCCACATCGATGAGGGTTTTTTTGGGCATCAAAACTTTGATCCGGGTGTCGATGACCTGCATAATATCGCGGTCGCCGGTGATAATGATAACTTCAATATTTTTTTCCTTTTCAACGGCCTGGCGAGCCAGGGTGCCAACCAAATCATCGGCCTCATAGCCTTCAACACCAAATTCAGGAATATTTAGAGCTTTGATGATCTCATGGACCCGGTCGTACTGGCCGGAGAGCTGATCATCCATCGGAGCCCGGGTGGCCTTGTACTGTGTGTAAGCTTGATGGCGAAAGGTTGGGGCGCGCATATCCCAGGCAATAGCAATGTAGTCCGGCTTGAGCTGCTCCAGAGAGCGAAGCAGCATCGATGTAAAACCAAAAGAGGCGTTAATCAACTCACCCTTTGAGGTGGTTAAGGGTGGTGTGGCATGGAAAGCCCGGTGCAAAACCGCATTTCCATCAACTAAAACCAAGCGTTTCATGGGTGAATTGTACCAAAATACCGACTGAGATGTTCAAGATTTGAAACTATAGGACTGAAATGGTATAATATTACCATGTCAAAAGAGCAAGCTTTTTTTAGGAAGTATCCTGGGTTGCGGGTAGTAATAGATGAGCATGATGGTATTGAATGGCTAACCGCGATTCGTCGAGGGAAAAATGACTTTAGTTATACTCGTTCGACTTTTCCTCGGGCACATCGCCTAGCTGACGCTAGGGAAATGTTTAATCCTTCATTGCTCGCCGATATAGATGTCTCTGGCCGTCGGATAAATATTGGCGGTTCGATAGAAGCTGTAGGGGCCGATAATCCAATGGCTGCGGTTGATAATACCACTCGTGAAACCGAGGCTACTTTTATGAGTATTCAGCCTTATATGCACCAACAGGATGGCCGTGTGAGAGTGGATGTGGAGGTGGATATCAGGTATGGCTTGGCCAAGAGACCTTCTGGCATCGAACTAGTCAAAAGAGTAAATGTTGGGGTAAATTTTGCGATTGAAGCAATTGGTCGTGGAATTTTACATCCAAGTGATAAGCTAGATCTTGGATTCACATACCCACAGGATGCCCAAATTAGTGACACTCTAAAGTCTAATGATTTCAAGGCTTACTACGCCAGATTAACATTTTTAGCGAAATATTTAACTTTAGCTCAAGAACAACTGCTAGGACAGACTAGTTAATTAGTAATTTCTTGAGACTTACCCAAACTCCACCACGGCTGCGCCGGTGTAGAGCCCGGCTCCGAAGCCGGCGAAGACGATCTTTGATCCCGAGCCGATGGCTCCTTCGCGAGCAGCCCGATATAGGGCTTTGAGGATTGAGCCGGAGGAGAGATTGCCTTCTTCGAGATCGGAATAGAATTTATTCTCCAGGCCGGTGGTCCGGCTGGCGATGCCGTCAATCATTGATCGGCTGGCCTGATGAGAGATAACTAGGTCGATACTTTCCTTGGATGTACCACCGCGATTAATTGCAGCTTCGATAACTAGAGGCACGGTCGGTGCCATAGTTCTATATACGTCTCTGCCAATCATCCGGAACCGGCCATCTGGTGAGGGCGGTGGAATTTGGGCAGAAACATGATGTTGATTTGGAACCAATCGGCGGTCAAAAGGGGTTAGAATGGCGGCTGATTCGTGGTTTGAATAATAGCGCGAGGCATCAGATAAAACTCTTAGTTCCTGCCCATAGGTAAAGCTAAAGACACTAGCCCCGTCAGTAAAAATGGTTTGGGACATCGAATCATCAATCTCCCCTTCCATAAGATTCGGAACGGTTGTGGAGTAGATTTCTGAGGCGACAAACATGACTTTCTTGCCAAGGAAGAACGGTTCGTTTTGCTTGATAATCTGGAAAGATTTTACAAAACCGGAGCAAGCGTAGTAAACATCAGCCAGATAATTGACTTCCAGGCCAACTGCATCGGCAAAATCGGTTGAAAGATGGCGGCCATTGGGATAACTGGTGATGAAAAAAAGGGCGTCAACCTGTTCAGGCTGTTCCCAAAGCTGGGCATAGGCATTGACAGCCAGACCAATCAGATCTTGGCCGTTAGCCAGAGACCTAGTTCTGACGCCGGTTTTGCGGTAGATCGCCTCAGCGGTGAGATTTTTGCCGTTTGGATGGGCAGCGGCTATGTCCTGGTTGGTCAGTTTGTCGGGAGGTAGATAGACACCAATTTGGTTTTCCAGCCAATGGGCGTGTTCAGGAGCGCGATGTGCCATAGCTAGTCAATAGTATACCTTATGCGGTTAGGGTTTGAGCTCGCTTTGGTGGACGATGGCGGCGTAGGAGCCGTTTTTTTTGAGTAGTTCGGCGTGGTTGCCCTGCTCGACCAGGCGGCCGTTTTCCATGACCAGGATTTGGTCGGCGTGTTGGACCGTTGAGAGACGGTGGGCGATGATGATTTTGGTGAAGCTGCGCTCTTTGGAGATATCCTCCAAAGCTTGCTGAATCTGGCTCTCGGAAAGAGTGTCCAAGTGGCTGGTAGGCTCATCCATGATCAGGATTTTGGGCCGGGCAAAGAGAGCCCGGGCGATGGCGATGCGCTGGCGCTGGCCGCCGGAGAGTTTGACTCCCCGCTCGCCGATCAGAGTTTGATAACCGTTGTCGAGCTCGGCGATAAATTCTTCAGCGTGGGCCAGTTTGGCGGCTTCGATAACGCGCTGGCGAACCTCAGTAAAGGATTTTTTACCGGCTGCGTAGGCGATGACCTCCCAAATCTTGCGATTAGGCACAGGCGAGTCCTGGAAAACGACGGCGGTTTGCTGGCGATAATAATCCAGGTCGACCTTTTTAAGATCGTATTTACCATTTATTAGGATCTGACCACTGTTGGGGTCGTAATAACGGCTGAGCAGCTTGGCGATGGTGGATTTGCCGGAGCCGGATTTGCCGACCAAAGCCGTAAATGAGCCTGCTTGGATCGTAAACGACAGATTTTGGAGGATTCTTTTTTTATTGTATGCGAAATTGACCTTGCGGCAGACGATT
>CAZXEW010000010.1:0-2162 GCA_964640215.1 uncultured Gammaproteobacteria bacterium | reverse complement strand
TTAAAAGCTTCTGAGCTCACTATGGATTTAGTGGATTCCGTAGAATTAGAAAATCTTGCGATGATTTATTTATGGAAACATCCAGAGCTGAATATTACTATTTTACGACCTTGCAATATTGCCGGCCCTGGCGTGTTGAATAGTATGAGTTTATTGTTATCTCGCTCCATTGCGCCTGTGCTCATGGGCTTTTCACCTATGATGCAATTTATTCATGTGGAAGATATGGCAAAAGCGATTGCTTTGGCGTTTGAAAAAAATGTGCCTGGCGTTTACAACGTCACCACCACTGATTGGATGGCGTATCAAAAAGCCTTGCGTCAATGTGGCTGTAAATTATTGCCGATTCCTTCAGTGCCGGATAGTCTGCCAAAACGCATCAGTAAATTATTAGGCTGGAAAGCTTTCCCTAGTTATTTAATGAATTACTATAAATATTCAGTGGTGATTGACGGCAGTTTGTTTAATAAAACTTTTGGTTTTACGCCAGAATATTCTCTCGATGATATTTTTGAATATTACCGAGAGAAAAAGGCGTTGCAGATTTTATGATATTCTAGTCACAAAGAGCGATAAATCGAGCCTGTAAACAAATCTGTGTAAACGCCTATTATTGATAACCTAAACTGAGGGTCGAAATAATGGGAGTTACTATGCAAGAATCCAGGATGAAAGAGTTAGCAGCAGAGCTAGCAAAAGGGTTAAAAACACCAGCAGATTTGAGTAATTTTACAGCGCAGCTGACCAAGCTCACTGTTGAAGCTGCTTTAAATGCTGAAATGTCCTATCACTTAGGCTACGGGAAACATGAAATACAAGGACGCAACAGGGGCAATAGTCGCAATGGCTACAGCAAAAAAACCCTCAAAGGCACCCATGGTGAAATTGAGTTAGACACACCGCGTGATCGTGAAGGCAGTTTTGAACCCTGCCTTGTGGGTAAAAATAAAACCCGCATTACAGGCATGGACAGTCAAATTCTCAGCCTCTACGCCAAAGGCATGAGCACCAGAGACATAGCCGAAGCCTTTGATGAAATGTATGGTGTTGAAGTCTCTGCGGGGCTTATATCGCAAGTGACAAACGCAGTGATTGACCAAGTCAATGAATGGCAAAATAGGCCGCTAGACAGAATATATCCCATCGTTTATTTAGACTGCATCACCCTTAAAATTCGCCAAGACAAGCAAGTCATCAACAAAGCGATTTACCTGGCGTTGGGCGTTAATATGGAAGGCCACAAAGAATTATTAGGCATGTGGATATCCGTTAATGAAGGCGCAAAATTTTGGTTAGCTGTGCTCACAGAGCTTAAAAACAGGGGTGTTGAGCAAATATTAATTGCTTGCACCGATGGACTAACCGGATTTCCAGAAGCGATTAACGCGGTTTATCCTGAGGCTAAAACTCAGCTTTGTATTGTGCACATGGTAAGAAACTCCATGCGCTACGTATCCTGGAAAGACTACAAGCAAGTAACAGCGGATCTCAAATTAATTTATCAGAGCGCAACCGAACAAGAAGCCTTGACCGAGCTAGAAAACTTTGAACAGAAATGGGATGCCAAATATCCGCAGATCAGCAAAAGCTGGAGAAATCACTGGCACAACTTAAATTTATTTTTTACCTATCCCAAAGATATCCGTAAAGTGATTTACACCACCAACGCTATTGAGTCACTCAATAGCGTGATCCGCAAATCAGTGAAGACAAGGAAAGTATTTCCCAATGACAACTCAGCATTAAAGGTAATCTATTTAGCGACCCAAGCGGCAGCTAAGAAATGGACCATGCCGGTACAGAATTGGAAATTAGCCATGACGAGATTTATGATTGAATTTAAAGATCAACTAGTGGATTATGCTTAATCCAAGACGGGCAAGAATGAATTGAGAAGAATTTGTGTAGTCGGCCCATCAATCATCGTTAAATCAACCTGATTAATGGGATAAAAACCACACAAAAAAACGGAGAGAAATCTCTACTTTTAAATAGGCGTTTACACAGATTTGTTTACAGGCTCAATGATCATTATATAATGCGCATTTATGAAAATAACCAAACTCGAGAAACTAAGGCCTCCTCCCTTGAGCCAACACACATTTCTGGCCCCCTATTTAGTTGGTCAGGCTTTGATAATATTAGGATTGGAGCGCTCTCTG
>CAZXEW010000009.1:0-11267 GCA_964640215.1 uncultured Gammaproteobacteria bacterium | reverse complement strand
TACTTTACCATCAACTACAACTGCTGGAACAGTTTTTAAGCTATACTTTTGGGCTTCTTTGCGACATTCATCTGTCTCACAACCTTTATTAAGATCGTGAACATGAACATTACAGCTTGGACATGCAAGTTCTCTAACCATTTGTACTACTTGATCACAAACAGGACAACCTGCAGTAAAAACTTCAACTTTGCGTCTGTCTACCATTTGTAACACCCCCTTTCTTTATTGTTTCCTCCATGTGGTCTAACACTTCACAACAATCTTTTTTTGATACCTTTTCTTGAGGGTTAGTAAGGCTTAAAGATGTAAGACTTCTTTGTAAGTCCTCAAGTTGCGTTTCTAACTCCATTAATTCACCTACTCGCTGTTTTACTGACGCAAGATATTTTGGTAAATGCGCAAGAAAACTTTCTTTTAAATGTTCACAACTTTCATCTAAGCACTCTTCAACTAGTTTTTTTACTTCGTTGAGAGGTAATCCTAATGCTCGTGCTTGTTTAATTAAGCGCAGCCTTGCAATATCTTTTTCTGAATACTCACGATATTTATTATCCATTCGTTTTGCGGGTTGAAGAAGTTTAATATCTTCGTAGTACCGAATAGTTTTTGTTGGAATGCCAACATATTTAGATAGTTGTCCAATAGTAAGCGGGGTATTCATATATTGAGAGTATAAACATTCCAGTCACTGGAATGTCAAGAGGTATTAATATTTCAAATACTTATCATAAAACACAACTGTTCTTTCAGAAATCAGATCCCATCCTAAATTTCTAAAATTATGGTCCTGACCTTCATATTCAAAATACTCAACTGTTTTCCCTTCTTTTTTCAAAGCATTATTTAACTCTTTAGACCACTCAGGTTTTACTTCTACATCAACTAAACCTTGATGTAGGCTGATTGGTGCTGAAATATACTTCAGATAATTTACAGGTGAAACACCATCCAGTTCAGGATTATTGGTATTTGGGTTGTGTCTTCCTCCATAAAAGTTTGCATTATCAGATGCATTAGCGCTTGTTGGTGCCCACAAGGCAATAGCTTTTACTTTATCTGTTGCTTCTGCAGTTCGAAGAGATACTTCTCCTCCCATGCTATGCCCCCACATGCCTATTTTATTTTGATCTGCCTTAGGTAAACTTCTTACTGAAGCCATTAAATTTAATATATCTATCGCATAATTAGGGTTGTGTCCTCGTGATCCCTCCGCATCATTTTCTGATTTTCCAAAACCCCGATAATCAGAAGCCAGAGTAAGATAACCCTGTCTTGCTAAAATATCTGCCATAGTTTTCGTACCATCACCTGATTGAAATGTCGAAGCGTTAAAATAGCCATGATTTAAAATAACAACAGGAAACGGACCATTGCCAGAAGGAACATTCATTATGCCATAAATTTTTAAATTATCTGAAGGATAAGAAATAACATAACTTGTGTAAGAATTATTTTGAGCTAAGGTTTCCTCGGCTTTAATCTCCCCACTTTGATATTGCCTTTTGCGTAAATTTTCTATAAAAGAAGGGCTACTTCCTAAATTTTTCTCTATAGTATCCGATTGTTGCACTTGATTTAATTGCTGGCTTGATTGAGAGCCAATTTTTTGTAATAAACCAATTTTCCATAACCCAAGGGTGATGAACCCTACGAGAATAGTGATTAATAAACCTTTTGTGCTAAAAAACCTCATAGGTTAGATTCTACTATAGTTTGTAGTAGCATGTAATCCTCAGTAAGTATTAATTAATGTCTTGTAATTAGTATTATGGGAAGTTGGAGGCACTTTTTATACATTTTTAAATTTCATCTTAAATATGCATAACCTTTCAGGTCAAGGTGATCTTTGAGTTGTTTGAGCTGGAAAGCCAGGAAGTTTGCCTCTTCAAGATTTGGGAAGAAAAGTGTATAATTGAGCCTATTGATGCTGAGGAGGGGTTCAATTTGAATTCCGTCCTCCGCACATGATTGGCTGTTGGCTTTCTTTACTCACTTAGCAAAGCGGAGTGAAGAGGAAAAGCCGGTAAAAAGCTGAAGGAAATTCGTTACACGAACTTTCGGAAGCATTTATCGAGCTTTGATGAGGACTCGTAGCTCAGTTGGTTAGAGCGTCTGATTTACACTCAGAAGGTCAGAGGTTCGAATCCTCTCGGGTCCACCGGAACAAATTTATCTTCTTGATATTTAGTACTATATGCGGTACTATGACTGTGCCCCAACGATATTATGTCGAAACGCCAAAAAAGGGTAAAAAAGCTCTTTCAAAATCCAAAAACCGTTGCATTTAAAGAACTGGATCAGATTTTGAAAAGCTTCGGCTTTGACGAAAGGCAACCAGGATCCGGTAGTAGCCACCACATTTATACTAAAGGCGACATTCAGATCTCAGTACCATTTAGAAGGCCTTTTGTAAAGGAAGTTTATATAAAACGAGTGTTGGAACTGATAGGAGAGGATAACGATGAAAAAGAATCTTAACTATTATTTAAATCTAGAATATACTATTCGCCTAAAAAAGAACTCTGATGGTTCTTATTTTGCTGAAATTGAGGAACTTCCTGGTTGTATTACTGAGGGTGACACAGAACAAGAAGCCTTAAATATGATCAAGGATGCTAAAATTGGTTGGCTTGAAGTGGCAATAGAGCGAAACATGATTATTCCCGAGCCCTCTCCGGATGAGTTCAGTGGTAAATTCAATATCAGAGTCCCTAAATCGCTACATCGAAAGTTAGTTTATAAAGCTAAGGAAGAAGCAGTCAGTTTAAATACATTAGTTACGTCTACCCTAGCCTCGGCAATTAAATGAACTTGACTAGGCCCCAACAATCTTCGATACTTTATACATGCCCGACATTACAAAGGCGTTGTCAATCTTACTCCTCATATTCCTAGTCGAGACCTTTATATATAACTTTATCTGGAAAAATCCACCCCGGATTCCGGGTGACATCTACATCAACAATTTTAGCATCAAAATTTACATCCCGTTTGTGTCTGCCCTTGTTTTGTCAGTGGTTGTGACTATTCTCTTCAATTTTTTGCCTCATTAGTGTACAATTCCCCTGTTTGCCACAGTGAGCACAGCTCCTGTAGTAAGCCACAGTAGCCAAGATGGTCAAGGCGGAAGTTTGAAGAACTTTTTATTCGGGTTCGAGTCCTGACTGTGGCACAAGTGAGTGTAACGAGCGCAGTCGCGTTTGACGCGACCTGAGAATATATTTAATTGGCAGTTACGTCAGATGTAAAAGTAAAGTCGAATATAGGCGTTTAGCGTCGCGTCAAACGCGACTGCTCACTACGTTCGCGGGAGTAACTCAGTGGTAGAGTGCCTCGTTGCCAACGAGGATGTCGCGGGTTCAAATCCCGTCTCCCGCTCCAAGATATTTCTGCCCACAAAAAACTTCCCATAAATCATAAGCCTAAGCTCAAAATCAGTCCGGGAAGTTTTTAGTATTTAGACAGGCGTTTGACCACTATTTGTTCCGTCGTTACCATTGACATCTCCAGTTGCAGGAGCAGCCATAGGTTCACCACCCATAGGTGGTGTTTCCATCGGAGCAGCTGGTTGTTCACCCATTGGAGGTGTTACTGGTGCTTCCATCGGAGTTCCCCCCATATCGCCTCCCACTACTGGTTGTCCAGCATTCGGGTCAGTTTGGACTCCCGCCATCGGATCTACACTCGCGCCTGCGTTTGGGTCAGTTTGTGTGGGCGTACCGGTATTGTCGCCACCATTATTGTTATTTTGATTTGGATCCATTAAAAATCACCTCCCTTGTATCTAATTATCTCGAATTGAAATGCTAAGTCAATGCTTACTGTAACTTCGAAAAAGCCGTCCACTTTTAGTGGGCGGATGAATCGAAGCTAAAATATCTTCCTTGACAGGAAGATGAGGACTCTCAGTCCTCATCTTCACTGCTTCAACCCATCCTCGACAGCTTTGATTAAATCCTGATTAGCCTTAAGATCAAGCTTATGTCCATTCAGAAAAAATGTTGGGGTTGAGTCAACACCCAAGGATTCACCCTCATTGGCATCAGCTGTGATCACATCCTTTAGCTGCTGATTCTTTAAAGCCTCTTTGACCTGACTGTCATCCAGGCCAACCTCCTTAGCCAAACCGCTAAAGAAATCAGCCGGATCAGCTAAATCCTGCCACTGCGATTGAGTGTCAAATAACTTATTGTGAATTTCCCAAAACTTTCCATTCTCGGCCGCAAACTGACTAAAAACCGAGGCAGCCATCGAATTTTTATGTATTTGTGTCAGCGGGAAATAGCGGTAAATAAACTGAAAATTTTCGTGTTTTGCGCCTAAAATCTGCCGTATAGTCGACTCCCACGCCAGACAGGCTGGACACTGAAAATCAGAAAATTCAACGAGTCTAACCTTAGCACTATCACTACCGATCTTTTGACCCTTCGAATAATCAATATTTACTACCTCTGCAGATTTAACCTCACCTGAATCACTGGCCTGATTTTTGGCCAGTAAAAAGATCCCCCCAAATAAGAAAACAATCGTCACAAAAACTATCGCCCCTAAAATTTTAGCCTCTGCAGATAAGCCTCGCATACAAACTGGAGTATAGCTAATCCTGGCCTTATTTATCAAGTGATCATTCGAGGCTGATGAATGTTATAATTCGAACATAGCGAGAATTTCAAGCTTCGCTTATAATCAGCCAATGTTTGTCGATGAAATAGATCTAAATATCAAAGGCGGTCACGGCGGACCCGGCAAAGTCTCGTTCGCGCCTGGTTTCAAATCCGGTCCGGATGGAGGGGACGGTGGCAAAGGTGGTGATGTTTATATCCTTGTCACGTCTGATTTGACAACCCTGAGAGCCTTTACCAAAACTCGTTTGGTCAATGCCGAAAACGGCCAACCTGGTATGAGTAAGCGTAAATTCGGCAAAAATGGTGATGATTTGGAGATATTAATGCCGTTTGGAACAATTTTAACAGATCTTGATACTACTCAAGAGACTGAACTGCTTCAAACGGGTGAAAGAGTGCTAATCACCAAAGGCGGGCTTGGTGGCCGGGGTAATTATGAATTCCGCTCCTCCCGCAACACCACTCCGATGTATGCCCAACCCGGTCTTGAAGGTATAGAAAAACGATTCCATGTCAGCCTCAAACTGATCGCCGATTTCGGACTGATCGGTCTGCCTAACGCCGGTAAATCCAGCCTCCTCAACGAACTCACTGCCGCTAACGCCCGGGTTGCTGACTATCCGTTCACGACCCTTGAGCCCAACCTGGGTGTCATGGATGGCAAAATCATCGCTGACATCCCCGGACTGATCGAAGGCGCCTCTCAGGGCAAAGGCCTCGGTATCAAATTCCTCAAACACATCGAAAAAGTCAAAGTCCTCCTCCACTGCCTCAGTGCCGAATCTACTAATCCTCAAAATGACTATAAAACAGTCCGCAATGAGTTAGAAAAATTTAACCCCGATCTACTAACTAAGCCAGAAATCATTCTGATTACTAAAACTGATATAATTAATGACTCAGAGCTCTCAATAAAGCTTAAGATCCTTAGAAAACTCACCCCCAACATACTAACAGTATCGACTTACGACCCCAATTCAATTCAAAGACTTAAAGATTGGTTAAATTCTCAATAACTGGCTAAGAAATCCGCTCAATCGGAGACAACTCGTCTAATTTCTGGCTTCTCTTTATCCCTTGCCCACCAAAGCAGTGGTAACAATAATTTTCGGGATTACGACCTGTTCTCAACATCACATCCTTTAAATCCTCAATCGTATTATAATCAACCGTTGTCACTCCTATCTCTTCAGCAATCTCTTCATTGGTTCGAATACGGCCTGATTCAGGATCAAGAGCAATGAACCGACCTATTCCAGAACGCATATTGACTCCCCATGGACAATCTTTGACGATTTTGGGGGCAGTTGACCGCAAATGTAACAATTTTGCAAAGATTCGCGCTAACAGGTTATAAGTTGTCACCTTAGACGTTATTCCTATCACAATCGAATCATCAATAATATCGATCTCCTGGTCTTTAGCATCTGGTGATAATTTAAATTTTGTCTCAGCCACCTGTTGTCTCTCATCAATTTCTCCACTCATAAACGACCTGCTTATGGCCGATACAACTTTGCGGATAATAGGCTTTTGTTTTTTCTTAGTTTTGTGGGCATAAGCCATGGCTGCATCATCACCGGACTCGGGAACAGATGTGACGATTTTACCCGCTCCTTGATGTCTTTCGGCTAACATCTCTCCCAGCCCCTCTCTGAAACTAGAGTTTGTCCCACCATCCATGATCGATGCCGAGTCTGCTAAATAGATATTTTCAAATACGCAGTGAGCAACCGCCGCTTTTACTGGCAAAGAGGAAGTAAAAATCCCGTCGGCAGAAATATCAATTACTTGACCTGGCCTAAACTCAGTCCAGTCCTGAGCATCTAATACATGGGACGGGGCTGTCTCCGACGCAATAATCGCCCCTCGTGACAACCGTGCCCAAGACAGTGGCCGGTTACCCCAAGGATCCCGAACCCCGATCAGATGACCATCATCAGTGGCGATCGTTAATGAGTATGATCCCTCAACCTCCCTTAACCCATTTTGGATCTTCTTAATCCAGCTATCACCCTCAGCCGCTACAATCAAATGTGCTAAGATGTTGCTATCAAAATCTGGATTTAGTTGGATACCTAAACTAGCAAGATGCGATCGATGTGTGTCTAGTTCTGGCACATTACCGTTATGAGCGACTGCAATTTTCCGTCCTCTATAGGCAGCGATAATTGGCTGAGCAAACGACAAGGTGTCACCTCCTTGGATACGATAACGATTATGACCTATCGCTAACGGACCCTCTAAACCTCGTTCAATAACTGTTTGTTCTGTAAATAACTGTTTAATAGAGCCCAAACCCTTAAATAAATGGAAACCTTTGTTTAAAGTTGCAAAACCGGCGGCATCAAACCCGCGGTGTTGAATCAAATTATGGCTAGAGATCGCCCGACGAATAACATCCCGTCCATTAAAATCAATAATTCCTGAAACCCCACAGTTCTCGTACGGTTTATCAATTTCAGTTGACATAAAATCTTTAAAAATACTTGTTAGATAATTAATCAATCCTCTGAATATCAGCTCCTAATTTCGATAAAGTTCCGACCACGTCCTCGTAACCCCTCTCAATCAGTTCGGCTCCGTTGATGGTCGAAGTTCCCTTAGCCACCAAGGCAGCCAACACAAGCGCCATCCCAGCCCGAATGTCCGGAGTTTCTAAATTTCGAGCTCGCAACTGTGTCGGACCATAAACCAGTACCCGATGTGGATCTGCAATCGTAATATGGGCCCCCATACTAATTAATTTATCCACAAAAAAGAACCTACCATCATACATCCAATCGTGCAAAAGCGTCACACCTCTAGACTGCGTTGCCAGTACAATCGCTGGACTCATAAAATCTGATGGAAAACCTGGCCAAATATTTGTCTCAATCTTGGGTATCGCCCGCAATTCTTTGCAACTCACCCTAACTTTATCTTCTTTAACATCGAAGTTAAGTCCCATACTAGAGAGCCGAAACATTATTGGCTCGAGATCAAAACCAATGCAATTCTCAATCGTCAGATTACCCTTAGTAATCGCCGCGGCCACTGCATATGTACCCATCTCAACGAAATCGGATGCAATTGTCATGGTTGCCCCGTGAAGCTGTTTCACGCCATCAATTTTTAAGGTAGTAGTGCCAATCCCTTCAATCCGAGCACCCATCAAAACCAGCAAATTACATAAATCCACAACACTAGGCTCGATCGCACAATGCTTTAACGTCGCAACACCTCCTCTTAGCACTGAAGCCAGTAATAGATTTTCTGTCGCTGTCAGAGAGGCCTCATCAAGAAAGTAAGAGACATCTTCATTCACCTTTTGTGTCTGATGTATCAAATACTTTATCTCATCTACCTCTACCTTATATCCTAAGCTCTCAAAGCCATCAAGATGAGTTTGAACACTCCGCCTGCCTATTAAGTCTCCTCCAGGATGAGACAACTCGACTCTATTCACCCGCGACAGAAGTGCCCCTGCCAACAACATTGACCCTCGCAGTCTATTTGTTAGCTGATCATCCAATTTATAATCTGTAATCTTCGGGGTTGTTATCGTTAGGCTGTGATCACCCTCTTCGATTAAAGCTCCAATACTTTTTATAATCTCTTTTATGACTTCAACATCAGTAATGTTCGGAACGTTTAGCAACGTGACAGGTTCGTCAGTCAGAAGAGTTGCTGCAATGCAAGGCAAAATAGAATTTTTATTGCCCGATATCCGGACTGTTCCAGATAATTTATTCCCACCTGTGATCACATATTGAGACATAGATGTATATTATCTAACAATCAACACCCAAAATAAAATCGCCAAAACGATCCGGTAGATTCCAAACCATGTCAGGGTGTGGTTCTGGACATACTTCAAAAACCATTTTATGACTATTAAAGCACTAATAAACGCTCCGCCCAACCCAATCAAAAGCAGGTAATATTCGTGACCTGAAAACCTAAAACCGGTTTTGACCAAATCAAAACCCGTCGCCGCCATCATGGTTGGAATCGCCAGCATAAAAGAAAATTCCACTGCCGCTTCGCGTCTTAACCCAAACATTAACCCGCCTGAGATGGTCGCTGCCGCTCGAGACACCCCAGGAATCATCGACAATGACTGAATAAGTCCGATCAAAAAGGCCTTCCGGTAATTCAATTTCTCCAGTCCATAGACCGCTTTCATATTTTGTCCGTAATATCTTTCAACCAGAATTATCACCAAGCCACCAATCGCCAAAGATATAACTGTCACCATCAGATTGCCAAGCAGCACACTTTTAATCAAGTTATAAAAAATCAAACCTAATACCCCAGTTGGAACAAAAGCAATTACTATCTGTTTCCACAAATGAACATTCCCAAGTAATCTCCGCCAATAAAAAGCTATTACCGCCAGAATCGCCCCCAGTTGGATAATAATCTCAAAACTTTTGACAAATTCACTCTGGCTTAGACTCAATAAATCAGAGACCAAAACCAAATGCCCGGTCGAAGAAATCGGCAAAAACTCACTGACACCCTCAACAACTGATAGTATCGCCGCTTGTCCGATGTCCACCGTTCTTATACTAAAGTATTTATATGATCTTTCAAAGACTTAAATTATCAGCCAGGCGGTTGAACTCATCTTGTTTCAGCAGCTTGACCCGTTTTAGGTTAGCCGGAGACTTTAAAAATGACCGAATAATCTTATAAGCATCCAAGTCAAAAGTCTTCTCCCCTCCTTTGATCAGACACCATTTATCAATCACAAAAGTGTCACTCGCCTCGCCGTCCAGGCTTTTTTCTTCGACCAAAATCGGCCCATCAAACGGCCAATCTTTGATCTTGGAATCGACAAATGCCTTGATAAAACGAAAATTATACTTAACCACGGGCTCTTTGCCGACACAGGCGCCGTAACACTCACCCAATCTGTAGCTAAAACAACCTGACCGGGTTTTCTCCACACCAAGCCTCCTCTCACATAAATGGTGCTCTTTTGCAACCTGCCTTAAAAAATCCTTAGCCCGCTTCGGCGATCTAAAAACACCCACCACGCTACTGAGCTCCTCAGCTGATATATTTTCCAACGTCTCAGTCAGAATACTTTTATACCCCTCTTTGTCCACAACCTCTTTTAAAATAGTTAACTTTTGACTATTTCTAAGCGCCCGATTATACAGCGGCTGCATCTGCTTAACTAATACAGCCTCCTTTAGCAACGCCCCCAACTCGCCTGATGTCACCACTGTTTCAATGCTCTCAATCTGCTGGGAAATCCGCATTTCGGTACTTGAATTATGATCATTGGTAAAATGCGACATCACCCGCTCTCTAATATTGACACTCTTACCCACATAAAGTGGCATACCTTTTTCGCCGTAAAAAATATAGACCCCCGGCAATTCAGGCAAATCATCAATTTGGCTTTGAGGTATTTTAATCGGCGTCGCCGGCTTTTTCATCGCCGTATTCACTGCCTCCAGAACCCGCTCGACCCCCTGGTCTGCCAGGACAGTTCTGAAAAATTCCCAGACAACTCTAGCATCGTCCAGCGCCCGGTGCCTATTTTCGCAGCTGAATCCAAAGCGCGTCATAATCGCGTCTAAATTATGCAACCTTTCTTTAGGAAATAGTAACCTCGACAATTTGACGCTGCAAAAATGTTTCGGTGAAAAATCCATCCCAAATCGCCGGTATTCCTGCTTCAAAAAGCCATAATCGAAGCGGACATTATGCGCCACAAAGACACTATCCTGAAGTGTCTCCAGTAAATCATCTTTAATCTGCCCAAACTCCGGCGCACTTTCCAACTCAACAGCGGTAATTCCCGTTAGTCCGGTAATTTCCGGAGGTAAATGTTGCCCCGGATCAATCAGGGTTTTAAATTCCTCAGCCACCTGGTAGTGTTGAGTTCGATCATCCTTCTCTACTCTGATAACGCCAACTTCAATCACCCGATCATAAAGCACACTTCCGCCGGTTGTTTCGATGTCCACGAACGAAATCTTGCTGGGCAGGGCAGTATTTGGCATAAAGTCGATAGAATTGTTACGGTTAATATTCGGCCTGATCTTAACAAAGTTTGATGGCCAAAATCAAGAATTGATCAATAATCTCTTCTGGGCTCTCGATAATCGTTTTATTTCGGCCTCCCGACCTCGGGCCTGCTGAATATTATCGAAATTTTCCGAGTATTTTAAAGCCACCGGTCGCCTGATCTTGGTATAATGAGCACCCCTTTTAGCATTATTGTGTTGATCTAAGCGCTTTTCCAGATTATTAGTACAGCCAGCATAGTATGTTCCATCCGAACACTCCAGGATATATACAAAGTAAGGCATTAAATGGATTATACTATTCAACCGGTATCTTTGGCCGCTGGTCAAACGATAATTCGTAGTGATAATATGGCCAGGAGGATGGCCGCCCTATTAATCAAACATCATCGTCCACTGCTCATTTTAGCTGTCATACTTTTGGCTTTTTTTATTCGGATATACCGGATCTACCAGGTTCCTGCCAGCCTCTATTATGACGAAGTCGATTTAGGCTACCAAGCCCGCTCACTACTCGAAACTCACCATGACTACCGTGGCCGGCAATCCCCGTTTTATGTCCTCTCATTCAACGATCCCCGTGTCCCGATCCCTGCCTACTTAACAGCCATCA
>CAZXEW010000008.1:0-4458 GCA_964640215.1 uncultured Gammaproteobacteria bacterium | reverse complement strand
ATGTGATCGAAATGCCAGCTGGATTGATGGATAAAAATAATGAATCGGCAGAAGAAGCAGTGAAAAGAGAGCTATTGGAAGAAACTGGAATTTTGGGTGTAAAGCTAACTCAATTTGCAAAATGCGTGATAGATTATAAGTACCGTTTATATTATTACTGGGGCATTTATGGCGAGGAGACATTACCCAAGTCTCCAGATGGAATTGTAGAATGGGTGGTGAAAGCCAGAGTGTTAGATAGAGCTATTATTCCGACTACTCGGGCGATGTGCCTCGAGTGGAAAGAGAGGGGTTTTGGAGTTGATCGACCATTTACCCTATTTGTTCATAAAACCGATTTTGATCACGGAGTCAGATTAGTGGAGGTTGATGAATTGCGTGAGGGATTGCATGATTTGTATTAGATGAAACGTGTAGATGTATGCTTGTACTTGGCGGGCGGAATAATTTGATGTTGAGTAATTAATTTACACAACTGCCAGTGTTTTCGGAGGGTACTAAGGGTACGTCTTTATTAATTGATTTTTGAGTAGCGTTTAAAGTAGCAAACGGGACATCGTAATGAATTTTGTAGGGAGAATAAGAGACAACTGAGGGGTCTGAGACATTACTGTATAGATTTAAGTCTGGGCTTGGTTGAATAGTCAGCGAGGCATTATCAGCGATGGTGGCCGTCAAATTATAATCTCCATCTCCTCCACTAGTGATTGTTTTATAGCTACTGTAGTCTGATTTAAAGAATCTGACCGGCATTCCAGAGATGCCCGGCTCATCAGGTTCCCTGATGTCATTACAGTTATTATCTCGAAAGACTTTGCCGGTAAAACTGACGGTGATGCCACTGCTAACAGTTATTGTTTTGGTGCAGATCGGGGTCATCTTGCCATCGGATATTTTTAACTGAAGTTTTGGATTATAGGAACCAGCTTTACCAAAATTGTGGGAAATTGTACCGTTTGATTGGCTCAGATCGGTGTCCCAGCTGCCGTTGCCATCAAAATCCCACTGAGCTCCAGTCATGTATTGATTGCCAGAACCGCTAAAACTGTAGGCAAGACTTACTGTCAACGGGTCGTTTTCGGAAACACTGACAACGATAGCACCGCAGGATCCCGTGGTGGTTTCTGTAAGACTTGGTTTAGTCGAACTCACAGCGCTGGCTGTAGGTTTAGAAGTGGCGGTAGTTTTGGTTGACGTCGTGGGTTTAGGGGTTGGTGAGCGAGATAATGTGGCGCTGGAAGAAGATCCAGGACTTTGGACAACGGTTTGGGAGTCGGTGGGGGTATTTCTCTGGGTAGGAAGTATCTTTGTATAGGCTAATAAAGCGGCCATACTAATTAAGACTGCTCCTAAGACAAGAGGTAATAAGACATTGCCTTTTTGTTCCACTAACTAATAATAATGTAGTCGCATTACCGTGTCAATGATTTGGAGTAGATCCTTGTAGTTGAGTCTGGGGGCGGAATAATTTACAATCTTGGGTATGAAGTTTGAGAAGAAGGCGGCTATCCTGTTCGGATGGGAGATGACGAAGCGCAATTTTAAGTTTTTCGCGGTGGCCTCTGCGATCACTTTGCTGCTAAATTCCTATGCCCGTTTATTTCAGGGGGGCGCTCCGGATAAATCGATAGCTACCTGGGTGGTGGTTGTGGTGTCGGGGGTGGCGCTGGCGGTATTGCGAAAGATGATCGAGATGGGAGTAATTAAAGCGGCGATCAAGGTGGTTGAGGAGAAAAAAGTGACATATTCGGATTTGGCGTTTAGGGATTTTCGCTTGGTAATGTACGGCATTTTGGGGGATATTTTGTTTGGGGTGATGTTTTTTGTGGGGCTAATATTACTGATCGTGCCGGGAGTGTATTGGGCGGTAAAATACCAATTTTATAGCTATTTTATCGTCGAAAAAGGGCTGGGACCGATCGAGTCGTTGAAAGAGAGCGCCCGGATTACCAAGGGCTGCATGAGGAATTTGTTGTTGTTTGACTTGATAATCATGGCGATTGTAATTGTCGGGGCGCTGGCGTTTTATGTGGGAATCTTTTTCTCGCTGCCAATATCGACTTTGGCGATGGCCTATGTTTATCGAAAACTTCATTCAGGTCGTCACAGTGAGTGAAACAAAAACTTGTCTATATTGTTGGCCGACTCTGGCTCGAAGCCACTTCAGCTCTCATTTGGAATATTATCTTGACCGGTATTTGAATATTAATCGCCTGGTCGGGTTACTACCGGGTTATAGTCTGATTAATCAAGCATTGCTTTGGGGTATACTGATGGAGATACTGGCGTGGATGCGGGTGGTGCGGTTTGAAGTTAAAGTTGATAAAAGCAAACTTTTTAACCGGAGTTTGATTTTTTTTGAGGAGGGTTTGAAACGGGGGTTAAATATCCGGGCTGTCACGGTATTTGGAAGGTATCTGGACGAGTTTAAATTAAACTATCGGGGCCGGAAATATTATTATGAAGGAATACCGTTAGTTTCTAACTACCAGGCCACCACGATCGATGATAAACAGCAGCTAAAGGTTTTGCTTGAGAAACACAAGTTGCCGATAGCGCCCGGCAAACTTTTTGTTAACGTTTTTGAGGCAATGGATTTTGGATTAAGCCTGGGTTTTCCGTTGATAGTTAAGCCCAACTCCGGATCATTGAGTCACCATGTCAGTTATCCGATAAATTCGGTCGGTGAATTAAGGCAGGCGATTCGAATTGCCAAGTTATATCGGCCTGATTTTATAGTCGAGAGGTTTATTGCCGGTAATTTTTACCGAGCGAGCGTGATTGGAAGAGAGAAAGTGTTTGTTTGTCAAAAAATCCCGGCGAATGTGGTCGGAAACGGAGTGGATACTATCAAAAAATTGATAGCTGAAAAAAACAGACAGCGGTTTCGCGGTAAGACCGGTCAAAAGAATACTACTTTACACCAGATTCCAATCGACGGGGTTTTGCGGGGTAATTTGGCGAAGCTTGGGTTAGGCTTCAACTCGGTGTTAAGAAAAAACAGGACTGTCTATTTGCAGGATAAATTATTGCTGTCGCTGGGCTGCGATATCGTGAATTTGACGACAGATACTCCGATCGAAAATAAGCAGCTTTTTTTGAGGGTAGCTGAGCTGCTAAAGTCAGATTTGGTGGGTATAGATTTTATCTGTCCGGATATTACCCGCTCTTTTAAGTCCCAGGTCTGTGCAATTATCGAGACTAATAGCTTACCCTACCTTGATATGCACCAATATCCATCAGTGGGTCGAGGTGATGATGTGGCGGGAGCGGTCTGGGATAGTTTTTTAAGCAGTCATTAGGACCAAGAATTCCCGATTGCCTCCTCTGCCAAGAATCGGTGACGGCAGGCAATTTCGAATTTTGAATTTCAAATTTCTAACTTTTTCCAGGACTTTATCCTTAACATTTTCGACTATCTCCTCCGGGACAACGCCTTTTTTCAGATTCTTAGGGTCGGTTTCGTAGTGCGGTTTGAGGAGGGCGATGATTTGGCCGTCGGGTTTGAGGAACTTTCGGATGGCGGGCAGGACGAGCTCGAGCTTGGTCCAGCCGGCGTCGATGGTAACGAAATCTACTCTATTGTCTTTACTATCGGTTTTAGGGTTCAACCCTATTTCTGGGGACTTTGTGCCTGGTGTAGGGTTGAACCCTGGTAATGAGTCGAGGTGGAGAATGTTGGTGCGTTCCAGGACGATGACTCGGGGGTCGTTGCGGAGTTCCCAGGCCAGTTCGCCGTAGGAGGTATCAACAGAGTAGACTTTTGAGGCGCCGTTTTGGAGAAGGCAATCGACAAAACCGCCGGTGGATGAGCCGACATCGAGGACGGTTTGGCCGGTAATGTTTATGCTAAATTGGTCCAGCGCAGCTTGGAGTTTGATGCCACCGCGGGAGACGAATTGGTTGCTAGTTGTTAGTTCGTAGTTCATAGTAATCTTTTGCTTCTCGTCGCAAGCTCCTCGAAGAGTAGTAGCGTTCGAGCGTTAGCGAGTACCTACGATCTTTATTGATAGGGCTTTTTGGAGGAGCTGTTTGTCGTTGGAGAAGGAGAGCTGGTCGAGTGCTTGTTCGGGAGAGGCCCAGATGACTTCTTGCATTTCCCAATCGTGTTTGGAGATGTCACCGGAGAGATAGTTCATGGCAAAAATGGTGACGAGCTTGAAGATTTTGTCGCCCTCTGGGCTGGTGTAGACGTATTTGGACTCCCCGGCTTTGGCGATGATTTCAGCCTCAACACCGACTTCTTCTTTGACTTCGCGAATAGCTGCTTGTTGGGCAGACTCGCCTTTTTCGATATGGCCTTTGGGAAATTGCCAATAATCCGAGCCCGAGGGCTGGCAGATTAAGACTTGGTTTTGGGCGTTAAAAATGATTCCGCCGGCTGAAAATTCTCGTTTCACGTTTTTAATCATACCTCAAAAAACTAATCACACCTTTGATTAAAAAGGCAAGGTTCTG
>CAZXEW010000007.1:0-3995 GCA_964640215.1 uncultured Gammaproteobacteria bacterium | reverse complement strand
GTGTATGGGCCGTGTCGCAGTCCCATTGTGGCTGATCATTCTCTCAAACCAGCTACTGATCGTCGCCTTGGTAGGCCATTACCCCACCAACAAGCTAATCAGACGCGGGCTCATCTCAAAGCGTCTTGCGACTTTGATCTTGCGACCACATGCAGTATTACCCCGACTTTCGCCGGGCTATCCTACACTTCGAGGAAGATTCCCACGCGTTACTCACCCGTCCGCCACTGTCCACTCCGCCGAGGCTTCGTGGACCGTTCGACTTGCATACCTAAGGCACGCCGCCAGCGTTCATCCTGAGCTAGGATCAAACTCTCAATTATATCAGCTTACCGCTTACGGCTTACAGCTAACTGCTTTTGGCGGTCAGCGGCTGGCGGTTTGCGGATCGCCGATCAAGAGTAGATCGTTTTCGCTCTACGTTAAAACGTTTTATTGTCTTTGAAATAGAGTTACTTACGCTCTACTCAAAAAGAATTGACAAGTTGGGTCCGATTTACATCGGACTTTCTCTTGTTAATTTTCGGTTCAATTTGACTAATTGAACCAATTTCCCACCACTACTTCGGGCACAAAAAACCGAAGAGTGGTTAAGTATCTTCGGTTGTTAAAGGGCTATTGTCCCACTTCGCTAATAGCTTCGTGGGATGGTCAGGTGACCAAACTAGTGAGTAGTATTCTCTTAACTAGCGATCAGCTTACAGTTTTCAGCTTTCAGCAAACTCAGAATTCTTGCGATCTTTCTGGCTGATGGCTGTTGGCTGATGGCTGAAAGCTCTTTGAACTTTCTCCAGTCCACCTTTACTAAAGGCACTTGGTATTTTAGCTCACGACTCAGGGGATGTCAACCACGAATGAGCACAACTTAAGGCTTAGCCGGCAGCGCCGGCAGACTGATGTCGAATTTGAGTTCGTCGATGTAGAAAGTATTATTGTCTGAGCTAACCTGACTTTGGATCAGAATCGCTGAAATTGGTCGATCCTCCGGGTCGAGAGTTTTTAAGGGAATGGAATAATTTTTCCATTGATCAGGATAGATATCGCCGCCATAATCAAAAAGAGAAATCGGGTCAAAGAGAGGTTTGTTGTCTGGATCAAGAAGTTGAATTTGGAGATTCTGGGCGATTTTCGAACTGCGGGCGGCTAGTTTGAGGGTGGTAAACTCTGTCGGGTCGATTTCGTTTGTGGTGAAGAGCGCGACTTGGGCAGTGGGGCTATTTGGCATAAAGGCCAGGGAATATCGACCGCTGTACTGTTGAACCTCTGAGTGCAGATCGACCCGGCTGTTGGAAGTGATATATTTCCAGCTGCCTGCCAATTCTTCCGAATAGACCTTGTAGCCTGAGGTTCCACCGACAAAGGCACTGAGATATTTAAAAGCTGAGTCCTGGTAAAAGTAAAGCAGCGCAAAAATGGCGACGCAAAAGATGATGAAACTGGCGACAAAACCAATTGCTAGGAATCCTCGATTATTAAACATAGGCAGACGCTTAAAACATAGATAGCACGTCTTATCAATAGATTAAAGGGTAGCTATCTATTAATTGGCACAACTGAATTATAGTCTACTTTAGGTATGTGACTATTACAAGTAAATTACTTTTGAGGGTAGGTGTCAATGAACAGACTGGTTGTATTGATTTTTAGTTTCTGATAGTATTTTAAAAAGGCTTTTTACTAAATGCCAAGAGAGATACATCCTGATCTTCTAAACCACGAATTTACCCTGGATGGAATTGTCTTTCCTCCATCATGGATACCCCGATTTGAATCTAGTGAAGTTGATTTATCAATGCAACTCACGGAACGAGTCAAACTGATGAGACCACTGCTGAGTTCGCCGATGGATTCGGTCACTGGCTCGGACATGGCAATTACGATGGCTTTAAGTGGTAGCATCGGAGTGATACATCATGGCTATCCGACAATCGAGGATCAAGCTGCCGAAGTAGTTAAGGTCAGACGCTACGAGGCGGCATTTATCTTAAATCCCGTAGTATTACCTTTGAATAGCACAGTTGGAGGGGTCCTCGACGAAGCAGAAAAAAGAGGTTTTGGAAGTTTCCCAATCACTACAGACGGGAAGCTTAGTTCTCATTTAGAAGGAATCGTGACTAATAGAGATGTACGTTTTAAAAAGGGTCCAGAGTGGCGCGGTGTCCCGATTACCCATCCTGATGTGATGACGCCGCGAGAAAAATTAATTGTGGGAAATCGAGAAGATACTTTAGATATTGGCGATGTCCATGCTGCGAATGAGTTAATTGAACGGCATAATTTGGATACTCTGTTGATTGTCGATAGGGAGGGTAAAGTTGTAGCAATAGTAACTGATAAGGATTTAAAAAAAAATGAGAAACATACGCTGGCGACTAAGGATGATAATAAACAATTGTTGGTGTATGCCGCGGTTAAGCCTCGTTATGATGAGGCAAATAGAAATCGAATAGATATGTTGGCTCAGGTAGGAGCCACTGGAATCTTTATTGATTCGAGACAACTTTTTGGCGGATATGCCGAGACTGCCAGCTTCGCAAAAAAGCGACATTTGGATGTTTTCGTAGGTAATGTGGTACGTCCATCGGTGCTAAGAGAAGCTCTTGAAGAAGCAGGACGGGATATTGATGGCTTTAGGGTGGGTATTGGAACTGGGGAGGTTTGCATTACGACAGAAGACACGGGTCTTGGTCAAGCGATGGGAAGTGCTTTGCTAGCATTAGATGGAGAGTTAAGAGAAATTAATAATCGCGAACAGTACGGTCCAAAAGTATTGATTGTCGATGGCGGAATAAAAAAACCTGCTCACTTTTTAGGGGCGATTATGCTTGGAGGTCATGCAATTATGCAAGGTACGGCTTTAGCTGGGTTTGAAGAGTCGCCGACTGAAGTACATCAGCGTAAAGACGGCTCTAGATTTAAAGTAGTACGAGGGATGGGATCAGAGGGAGCAATTAAGGATCGCTCAGGAGCAGGTGCTGCACGTTACGGATCTGACTTGATTGATTTGGATGTCAGATATCCTGAAGGGATTGAAAAAGAGGTACCATATCTGGGTAAGGGCGAACCTCGTTTAGCACTTTATTGGGCGGGAGTCAGAACTGCAATCCATGGTATGAATGCTAGGAACCTCAAGGAACTGTATGAAAACGCGGTTATTTACCCAGCAGTACCCGCGGTTACTAAGGGAACAGTTTAGGTTGACATATCAAACCAAGGAATATAATCGGCTAAATCTTTGCCAACTGTTCCCATAATAACCGGCGCAACTAACTCACTATATAAAGCCAGTAAAAACCTGGCTGAATATGGTAAATCTTTTGGAGTGC
This sequence comes from uncultured Gammaproteobacteria bacterium, assembly GCA_964640215.1. GTDB lineage: Bacteria > Patescibacteriota > Microgenomatia > Daviesbacterales > UBA10151 > CAZXEW01. The sequence goes on along the minus strand of CAZXEW010000007.1, from coordinate 669 downwards.
GGGCGGATTTAACTGCCTGGCCATCCCAGCTGGGAAGCTCGATTATATTGGCTTCTAACTGGTTCATTAAATCTTGATAAGACCTGTACGGGCTTGGTTCTCTGGTTTCTTTATTAACGAAGTGAGATACGAGACGTATGGGCAACTCACTCTTAGCTGCGTCTAAGTGGGTGGCCACTAAATAATCGTAGCCCCCGACTCTTTTTAATTCTTGGAGCATCGGAAAGGGTGGGTAATAGATACCTCGGAGTCTGCCGGTTGACTTACCAATTTCTGCAAATTCATCTTGAATTAACCTTTCGTAATCGGGATCGGCTCGCCCGGGTAATTCACGTGATCCGACACTAGACATGTAGATTGTTTTCATTACTCCAACACGGAAAGATATATCTTCTCCGAAAATAGCTCGCTCAGTGCCGTCATGAACATGTCTTGAAGATGGGCGGGAAGAAGTGATGTCTGGAGAAATTCCATGAAAGGGATCGAGTGCTGGGCCTTGGGCTTCTTCGATTGTTACAGGGATATTTTCATTTGCCCAAACATCTCGCAACGTCTTATAAATATCCTCTGATAGATATGGCCATAGCACCTCGCGGGTTTCACCTAAACGATTAATAAAATTGTTTACATTTCCCAAATAAATCTTTTCGTTTCTAATGCTTGGTTTAA
>CAZXEW010000006.1:0-3178 GCA_964640215.1 uncultured Gammaproteobacteria bacterium | reverse complement strand
AAAAGATATCGCCGAGGCGAAGGAGAAAAAAATGCCTGTAATTTAATGAAATTTAAGGGGTTTTTTTTTTTTTTTAGTACGTTTGTTATTTTGCCGGGGCTTTTTTTTATGTTGAGGGGGGGTTTAATGTGGGGGATTGATTTTACCGGGGGGACGCTGTTGGAGTATCAGTTTCAAAAATCTCTAAACCAAGAAGAGCTAAAGCAGTTTGGAGCAGTTACGTCATCAGGAAGCAACACCTATATTCTGAGGACCAAGCCTTTAGAACCAAACCAACTGATTGAGTTGAAAAATCAGCTAAAATCGAAATATGGTGATTTTGAGGTCCGGCGTGAGGAAAATGTCGGGCCGATCATCGGCCAAGAATTAGAACAAAAAGCGCTAGTGGCGATTGTGGTGGCTTGTCTAATGATTGTTTTGTACATCACATATTCATTTCGAAAAGTACCTCGTCCAACCAGTTCATTTAGATTTGGAGTGGCAGCAATCGTAGCGCTGATCCACGATATTTTAGTGGTGGTGGGACTTTTTGCAATACTGGGAAAATTTTTGAATGTTGAGATTGATACTTTGTTTGTGACAGCGCTTTTAACAGTAATCGGATTTTCAGTCCACGATACGATCGTAGTCTTTGACCGAATCCGGGAAAATCTATTGAAGCATGCCGGAGCGAGATTCATAGAGGTAGCGGATATTTCGATCACTCAGACATTGGGGCGATCTTTGAATACCTCACTGACTGTGGTATTTACGCTGATGGCATTACTTTTGTTTGGAGGTGAAACTATAAAATGGTTTGTGGCGGCACTTTTGATCGGTATAATTTCCGGAACCTACTCTTCTATTTTTAATGCCACTGCTCTGCTGGTTTGGTGGGAAGAGCGACTTGGACACTAAGTGAGTTTTTTGTGGCATAATTAGGTTATGAAGGCTTTTCTACAGGCTGGAGTGTTGGTCGGGTCGTCGGTCTTAACCGTCAGTTTTAGCTTCTGGAAATTACCGGTAAGTGTTTATCAGCAAGTGATTATTTTGTTGTTGATCATCTCCCTCGGAATATTTAGCAAGTTTACACCAAATAATTTAAAATTAAATAACTCGAGGGTTGTACGTGTATGGATAGATTACATAATATTGTTTACCAGTTCTTTGGGAGTTCAATTGCTGGTTATCTCTTCAGGCGGATTTTATAGTCCTTTTTTGGTGCTGTTTCATTTTTATTTTTTGGGACTTAGCCTACTAGTGAGTTTGACAACGGCGATTAGCTTTTTGATATTTGGACTAGCGGCATTGGGTCTAGATATCTTTATTAATTCCGAACATGCCAAACTATTCTATGCCGATATCGGGACAGCCTTACTTTATCTGACTTCGTTTATTGTGATCGTGCCTTTAGCTCATTTTATCGCTTCGAAATATCACCTGAAAGATGAGTTGTCGAAAGTTTTATCCGGTCAAGTTAAATTAGGACAGTCGATCCTGGAAAGTTTAAGTGAGATTGTGGTTGTGACAGATCGAAACTTAAATGTCTTGTCGGTCAATGAAGCACTAAAAAAAATCTTGGGCAAAACAGATGGTGAGCTAGTTAATAAATCTTTTTTTGGAGTTCTGGTTTTGAAAGATCCCATGGGTTTACCCGCGACAGTTCAGACTTTATCGATTGATAGTGTCATCAATGAGAAAACGATTCGGGTAATAAATGATTTGTTGCTGTATGTCCCTGAGCGGACTATACCCTATCGAGTGAGTATTCAGGTGGCTCCAATCGCCAACAGTAATGGCCAGGTTGAAAAAATAACTTTTGTGGTTAATCAAAGTGCCTCGATCAAACGAGAAGGAGAATTGACACATCCTGATTTGGATAAAGCCCAGCGAAATGAAGAGGACAGGTTTAGGAAACTAAAAGAGCAATTAGAATTGTTAAGGCAGCCCAAGCTTAGTGCCGAAATCGATTTACTAAAGCGGGTTGAAGATGATATTAAAATAGCCCGTCAATTGGAGGATTATCCGATTCAGTCAAGCGCTAATTTGGTTGATCTGGCGCTTTTATGTCGTGAAGTGATCAGTTCCAGGCAGGATATGGCCAGAAGTATGGGTGTCGGTTTGGCTGTGAATCTGCCGATTGATGCATTGGCTAAAGAAGCGTCGTTGATGAGTTTATCCAATTCGGCAGTAAATGGGCAGTTGTTGGTATCTGATTTTGCAGTACCTGTGGATGCAAAATGGCTGGAGATACTAATCGGTCGGTTGGTTGATTTGGCGCTTTTGCTGTCAATTGGCCAAGGATCAGAAATTAAATTAGCCTTAACTAAAGATAACAGTACCGCGATTATGGCGGTGTTGTCATTTTCGGCGCTGGTCTCAAATGTAAACCTGGAACAAGCCTTGTTTGAAAAATATTATCCTAGTTTGCAACAATTAGCGAACTTACAATTAGGGAGTGGGTTGGAAGGTTATATTGTCAAGACAATTTCGACCGAGCTGAATATTCCAATTGAGATACGGTTTCATCAAAATTCGCCGGTAGTTGAGTTGTCGCTGAAAGTGACGAGGGCGGCCAGATAAAATTGCCGGACTACAGACTACAGTAAATTTTGAAGGCGCTTGAGAAGATAATCCCGGGTGTTACGGGAAGCGTCTTCAAGGACTTCCTGGAAAAGTTGGTCGAGGATTTCACCGACTCGCCTTGAGGGTGGGATTTGAAGGGTGTCCATGACGTCGCGGCCGTTGATTTTAAGATCGGAGATTGAAAAGGGTTTAGTCAGGACTTGCTTTGTGCGTTCCTTAAATTTTTCATGTCGCCAGGAGGTGGGAGTTTGAGTACCGCCGCCTAATCGGTCGGCCTCTCTGATAGCCCACATATCCTCAAGATTTTCTAGGCCAACGTTTTTGATAAAACGGCGGATGGCTGAGTCAGTTTGGTTTTCGTCGACAGTGAAAAGATGCCAGCGAACGAGAGTGATGATTTTTTCGGTGTCTTTGCGGCTGAAATGAAAACGTTCGCAAATGGTTTTGGCAATTTTGGCGCCAGCTACTTCGTGGTGATAAAAAGTAGCGTTGCCATCGGGGTGGACATGATAAGTGTCGGGTTTGCCAATATCGTGGATGAGCGCAGCAAAGCGGATCACTGGGTTGGTGGATGGGCAAAATTTTAAAGATAGCAACGAATGATCGCCGATGT
>CAZXEW010000005.1:0-2400 GCA_964640215.1 uncultured Gammaproteobacteria bacterium | reverse complement strand
TCCATTAAATAGATCCGGTCGCAGATGTCGAGTAGGTCGGCGGAAAGATTTTTGGAAAAATCGCTAATTTTGAAGGAGCCGCCTTTGAAAGAGATGCTGTCGAGAAAAAGAACAAGCAAAACGTAGATTTGGCGCAGATTTTCATCGGTGAAGAGGGTTTCGGGAAAATTGGGCACGTAAGTGTGGGTCGGCGGGAGGTGAAGCAGCAGTGAAATGAGGTATTCTTCGAGAAGTTTGCGGCGGTCCGGAGTGGGCTGTGGGGTTGACTTTGGTTGGGTTTGGGCTGCCACTTCGCTAAAGCTACGTGGGACAGGAATTTTGTCGATTTGGCGCTGAATCAGGTCATCGGAGGTTTGGAGCAGGGCGGCTAGTTTTTGAATATAGTGGTCTTTGACTAGCGGGTCGGAGATTTTTTGCCAGATAGGCAGCAGTTCGCGGAAGATGTCTTTTTTGCCGGAGGCGGAGCGGGTGTCGAAGCGGCGGCTGACTGAATCGAGGTAGTAATCGTAGATGGGGATGGCCTCGGAGACTGCCTGGATCCAGAGGGCAGGATCTTTTTTGCAAATATCAGCCGGGTCCTTGCCGTCGGTGATCTTGATGACTTTAAGATTAAGCCCGGCTTTGTCAGCCATTTCAATACCGCGGCGGGCGGCAGCGTCTCCGGCCAGGTCAGTGTCAAAACAGAGGCTGAGGGTGTCGGTGTAGCGTTTGAGGAGCTCGATTTGCGAGTCGGTCAGGGCGGTGCCTTTGGTGGCGACGATATTTTTAACGCCCGATTGGTAGGACATGATCATATCCATCTCCCCTTCAGAGAGGATGGCTTCTTTGGCTTCGCGGATGGCTTGTTTGGTCAGGTGGATGCCGAAGAGGAAGTTGGATTTATTAAAGATGGTCGTCTGGGGGGTGTTGATGTATTTGGGCTCCCCTACCCCCAAGATGCGGCCGGAAAAGCCGATGATGCGGTCACGGACATCGAGCAGTGGGAACATAACGCGGCCGCGGAAGCGGTCGTAACAACCACTGCTGGACTCAACACTCAAGCCGGCCGCGATCAGGTCGGGATTGGCGAAGCCGCGTTTTTTGAGGAATTTGGTGAGAGCCTCCCAGGAGATTGGAGCGTAACCGATTTGAAAAGTTTGGATAGTTTCATCACTCAGACCGCGGTCGTGAAGGTATTTAAGGGCTTTTTGGCCGAGTTTGTGCTGGGTCAGGAGGTAGTGAAAAAATTGGGCGGCTTTTTGGTTGGCCTCGAAGAGGATATCAGTGGCTTTTTTGTCAGCGTGTTTGGTACGCGAGAGGGTAATTCCGGCTTTTTGAGCTAAAATGTCGAGAGCTTCGGGGAATTCAATCCCCTCTTTTTCCATGATAAATTTGAAGCAATCCCCCCCGCGATCGCACCCAAAACACTTCCAGATCCCCCGCTCGGGTGAAACCATGAAAGAGGGTGATTTTTCCTGGTGGAAGGGACAATTGGCTTTGTAATTGATGCCGGCTTTTTTTAAGGGTAAGTATTCCGTGATTAAATCAACGATGTTGATTTTTTGTTTGATGAGTTCGATATCGTCCATGGCTGTTAGTCGATCACCCGGTCGCCCGCAAAGCGTGGCCACGAGGCATTAACTTGGCGCAGTGTACACCAAATATTAGCCGAAGGCAACCTTATCAGTATTGAATTTACAAATAAGCTCGGTTACTATTAGAATATGCCGTTACGATACAAGTTTGTTATTGCATTAACTTCGGTAGCTATATTGTGGCAAGCATTTATTTTAATAAATCAAAATATTAGGATCGTGTTTTTTGGTAATATTGTCTCAGGGAGTTTGGCATTAGCCTTGTCTGTGTTTTTCATTATTTTTAATCTATCTTTCTTGTACTTATTAATAAAGAGATCAAAACTTGGTTGGAGACTATATTTATTGCTCAGTCTGATTGGTGTGTTAAATATTTTTTTGCGATTTGGAGGTGAGATTCTTTATGGTAACATCTATGAACCTGTTGTTGGATTGAGTCTAATTAACTTACCAGCCTATTTAAGCTTAATTGTCTTTGCGGATAAAAAATACTTCGTTAATTAATTTTCCTAGCTGGCGGAGAGGGAGGGATTTGAACCCTCGATACCTTGCGGTATACGGCTTTTCCAAAGCCGCGCACTAGGCCACTATGCGACCTCTCCAGGCTGAGATATTATAACTTATCCGCTTGTGGTGTAAAACTAATGGACTTTAAGGCAAGATAGTTGTAAATTTGAGGAGTGCCAGAGCAGCTCGAGTGGAACGTGGTATTTCTGTTAGATAAAAACCCGCCTAGTAAGATTGTAATGTTGCGCCGATCAGGCGAAAAGAAGTTTGCGCCAGATTTTTGGACTGGAGTTGGTGGTAAGGTTGATCCTGGAGAAAC
>CAZXEW010000004.1:0-2518 GCA_964640215.1 uncultured Gammaproteobacteria bacterium | reverse complement strand
GTCTGGCGAACACTCCCAATTCCTTACACAGATTTAACCGGCGGATCCTCTCCCGCCAATAGGTATGATGAGTTTCAAGTTTGGGTCACGGCTTTGGATAATGCCGGTAATGCCATCGCACCTACTCCCCCATCAGCGACTTATGCCCAGTTAACCCCGTCAACTGTTTTGAGTGATGTATCTGATCCAACGACCTATTTTTACACCCAGCCTTCGTGTGCAAAGCCATTTTTGCGGACGACCAGCGGTGGGGTTCATTCCAACAAAGGGAAGATTGATGTTCCTGCCAAGCCTCCGGGTGGCCACTAATTTATGAATAAAAAATGGCTGATCGGCGCTGCATTGCTACTAGTCGCTGGCGTGGCTGGACTGGTGAAGTCTCTCGAGGAACCTGATTTGATTTTCGCCCAATCAACTTGTGTCACCAATGATTTGGCTGATGGGTTGGTGGAGGCTTTTACCAGCATTAGCGGTTTGGGCAATACCGCCTCGGTTTGTATCACTGGGGCGCCGGTTTTTATTCCGACTACCCAAGCCTTTATTCGAGTCGATAGTTATGATGATTTGAAGGCTAATTATTACTCAAAGTCGGGTTCAGTGGTGGTGCCGAAAGTAACCCTATCTCTTGACACCTACGGGAATAATCCTGCACCGGCATCGCCGAATTTGAGCATTTATACCGATGTATTCGCGCCCACCTGGTCGGCAGCCAAATTGAATGGCCTTGATGGCTTAAATAGTTTAAATGCCACCCCGCTCTTGTATGGAATTAACTCGATTTCTGTTCAAGTCACTAACCCTTCAGGTGGGGTTTATGTATCTAAGTCCTCTACCATTGATAGCTCGAGTTATACCCACTTACATTTTGCAGCGAAAACAAGTGGGCCTAATGCGGCTTTTCAAGTCTTTTTTGTGGATAGTGCCGGGGTTCAGAATGGTGTTACAAAATTGCTGACTAATTATGGTGGTCAGCCGAACGCAACCAATTGGACTATTTATGATCTTCCTTTGTCAGATTTTGGATTAACTAATGTGAACGTAAAAGGCTTTAAAATCCAAGATACGGCTTCAGGTAGCGAGCCGATACTCTATATTGATGATGTTAAATTTAGAGGTAGCTCGGCAACTCCAATGATTCCGTTTTTTGGCCAGAATACTTTTTTTGTGAGAAATGGGAATTTAACCTTGCGGGCCGGAAGCATTGATCTAGGAAACACCGGGGTGGGGGTGATTTTTGTCGATGGTGATTTGACGCTTACCACGGATATTTTATATGGTAAAGATCCGTTGACAAGCAATGACGTTCCGCAGGATGGGTTAGTCTTTATCGTCAGAGGCCAGATTAATATCAATCAGGACGACGAAGATCCGGCCAAAGCCGTCGATGCCAGTGGAATTTATACAGGGATCCAGACACAGCAGATTAATGCCATTTTGATTGCCGAGGGCTGCCATAAAAATGTGTCGACGGATGCGTGTAACGATGGCATACCCGCGGCTAATATTCATACGATTTGCAGCGCTTGTAAGGCTGATGGGTCTAAGAGCGATCAGTTGAATAAAATTCTTGATAGGTACGATTGGCCACTAAAAGTAAACGGTTCTCTGATATCGCTGTTAGCAAGCAACACTATTCCACCGCCAACCATCAAACTTCTCCGTACTCCTAGAGACACCAACTACCCGGCTGAGCTGATCAATTCTCAGGCTAAATATCTGGTGACACTGCGTCAAATGATCGCCAAATCGGTCAAGATTTGGAGTGAGGAGTGAGAGGGAGAGGCTAACCGCAGATCGCTTACTGCTGACCGCCAGAAGAAAGCTGCTTAATAAAAGCGTTAATCTTAGCCGCGATCATATGAGAATCTTCATAAAGCTCCTTGAATTCGATATGACTCAAGTAATTTAAATCGAGGGCTATATACAACCCGGAAATCACTTCATCAATCGAGGAGATTGCCATCCTAAGATACCTCCGAAATTCAACATCAGACCTCCTGTCTGAGCCTTCGGCAATATTCAGGCTGATAGATACAGAGGCTCTTCTAAGTTGGTCTATTAAACCAAATTTTTCATCCACCGGAAAATTTTTAGTTACCCTATATATTTGACTGACAAATTTTCTTGATGCTTGCCAGATTTCGAAATCTTCAAATCTAAATTTCATTATTCTGGCAGTAAGCGGTGAGCTGTGAGCGGTCAGCTATTTACCGAAGTTTCTTCTCTGTAATTGGTACCAAATGATCGCCTTTTTTAGATCTTCCGGACCGAAATCGGGCCAGAGTTTGGGAGAAAAATAGAGTTCGGAGTAGGCGGTTTGCCAGAGCAGAAAGTTGGACAGACGGATGCGGCCGCCGGTGCGGATGACTAGTTCGGGGTCGTCCTGACCCTGGGTGTAGAGGTGTTTTTTGATCATCTCGTCGTTGATTTTGCCGATGTCGATGCCGGTTTTGACGATGTCTTTGATGGCTTCGATCAGCTCTTTTTTGCCGCCGTAGTTGAGGGCGATGTTGACGCG
>CAZXEW010000003.1:0-17108 GCA_964640215.1 uncultured Gammaproteobacteria bacterium | reverse complement strand
TTTTGAACGGTTCCAGGCTACCACCTCGATGCCCTGTTCCAACAAGTGCAAAACCATATTTTTGCCCATCCGTCCCAGTCCGATATAGCCGATCTTCATACGTTTGATATTACTAAGCTTGGGGTAGCTGGTCAAGGCTTGTAAATTTTCCGGAGAGTATCTAGAGTTAAATTGTGGAGAGGACTACAGACTACAGACTACAGACTACAGCTAAACGAGGATTTACATTGATCGAACTGCTGATCGCGGTGGTAATTGTGGCGCTGATTAGCGGCATGGGATTGACTGTTTATGCTGGTGCTCAGAAGTCGGCTCGGGACTCAAAAAGGAAAGAGGATTTGAAAATCATCAATAGTATGTTAGCTGCATATTATTCTGATAATAGAGTCTATCCTTCGTGGGGATCTGTGCTACCAGGCAGCGGGCAACTTGGCTGCAGTCTTGGAGGCGATAATTGGCTGACGCCGTTGGTTACACTATATGCTAGTTCATTGCCGGTTGATCCGATCAATAAATTTAGTGGTGCATCATCTTTTACATACTGTTATGGTTTCTTAACGGCTGATGGATCAAATTATGATCTTTTTGCTTATCTCGAGAATACTAAAGACCCAGAAAGATGCGGAATCAACGGCTGGAAAAAGACCGATGGGACGTCGTTTTGCGCTGGTGAACCACCGAATAATTATGGTGGTGTGGCTGGAAATAATATTTATTCTGCTAGCCCGACAAGGTAGTATTAGTGTAAAGTTAAATTAATGAGAAGGCTTTCAGTTATCAGTTATCAGTTATCAGATCGACAGAACTCTAAAAAAGGTTTTACCCTGATCGAGTTGCTGGTGGCGATATCGATTATTTCACTGCTAGTGGGGTTTGGGATGACGACTTACATGGCGGCTCAACGTAGCGGGCGGGATGTCCGGCGTAAACAGGATTTGAATGTGATCCGGATTGCGCTGGAGGCATACTATCAAGCCAATAAAATTTATCCCGGTACCACGATCGTCGCCGGTGGTGGTGTACCTACCTGGTACTATAGCTCTGCAGGGACAAATTGGATTGCACCAGCTAGTGGCATTTCACCTTTAGTTAGTGGCAGCTATTTAAGTCGAATACCACTTGATCCTCTGTCGAATACTGCTAATTCTACTAATCCTCCATGGACAAGTGGTTATTATGGTTATGCCTATGCCACCTCTGACGGAGCGCATTTCGATTTGGTGGCTCAAATGGAGAACAATAATGATAGCGATCGCTGCGGGACAAATGGATGGAAAAATTTAGTAACGGTGCTGCCGTGGTGTAGGGGCGATTCTAACCAGTATCCCACTGGCCCGGTTGGGGCTGGATATAATAATATTTATGAAGCTTCGCCTGACCGGTAGAAAGTTCTCGGTTGCACTCGAACAATAACAATTGTACAGTTAGATTATGGGAAAAGAGCCATCAGCTAACAGCTATCAGCTATCAGCAAAGCAGAATACGAAGAAGGGATTTACGCTTATAGAATTATTGGTGGCGATTACGATAATTGCGATTATCAGCGCCTTTGGTATTACGGTTTATGCTTCAGCCCAAAAGTCGGGGCGGGATTCGAAGAGGAAAGAAGATCTGAAGGCGATTGCAACAGCAATGCAGTTGTATTATTCAAATAATAATAGATTCCCACCAGGCTTGCCGGCGGCTACAAACGTGATATACTCTAGTGATGCTGCCAATTGGTCGGCAATATTATCAAACCAGTATATCGGTCAAATGCCGACAGATCCGATAAATAACGCTGCTTCCGCTGCGGTTAGTCCGGGGGCTAGCATTGCCAATTTTGGAACGGCCAATACTAGTTATTCTTATGGCTACTACGCGATCGCCGCACCTGGAACAGGCTGTCCAGGGGTTGGGCAGTTTTATGCACTATTTGCCAGGTTGGAAAACACCGCTGACTCTGATCGAGTTGGGGCTAGAGACAACAAGTGGTGCGACGGCTTGGGGTTGTTTTCAACATATACCTGGTCACCGAATTTGTATGTAATTACCAGCCAATGAGGAAAAAGCTATCAGCTATCAGCTATCAGCTATCAGCCAGACAGAAGGCTCAGAGGGGTTTTACGCTGATTGAGCTGCTGGTAACGATTAGCATTATTGCTATAATTGCTACGGTCGGATTTGTAACTTATTCTCAGGCACAGGTGTCGGCCAGGGACTCCAGAAGAAAGGAAGATTTGAAGGCGATCCGGACGGCTGTCGAGGTGTATTATTCACAGACCAGGTCTTATCCGGGCACGAATACAGTTTGGTCAAAATCATCAGCTGGCGGGACTTGGATTGTTCAGCTGGATAGTAAATATTTCCAAGGTGGAAACGTGCCAGTTGATCCTAAGAATACAGGTTCTGCCGCCGCACCAACGACTACTGCAGGATTGTTTCTATATTATTATCAAGGTTGTGATGTTGGTAACGGGGGTGTCAATTCCGTCGGTTATTCGATCGTGGCGTATCTTGAGAATACCAATGATCCAGAAGCAAATTCAGTTAAAATTTATACCTCTTGTGGTAGCTCTGCTGCATCTTTTGGGGGCAACGCTTATATTCTGAGTAATTAATTTTATGCCGATCCCCCTTCCGAAAGAGATTCACGACCATGAGCCGCTGATTTTTCCAGAGGGATTTGTTTGGGGGGCGGCCACCTCAGCTCACCAGGTGGAAGGGAATAATATTCATAACGATTGGTGGGAATGGGAGGAACGGGTCCAGCCGCCGCTGAAGCGCTCGGGGATTGCCTGCAACCATTATGAGCTTTTTGAAGAAGATTTTGAGCTGGTCAAGTCTCTTGGTCACAACGCTCATCGATTGTCGATTGAGTGGTCACGGATTGAGCCTGAGGAAGGACTGTTTTCAGATGAGGCGATCCAACATTATGTTGAGGTTTTAAAATCGCTCAAGGCAAAAAAAATGACGGTGATGTTAACATTGCATCATTTTACGACTCCGCTGTGGCTAGCTCAAAAGGGCGGTTGGGAAAATAGGCGATCGGCTTGGTATTTTGAAAGATTCGTTAAAAAAATAGTCCCTGCTGTCAAAGAGTATGTTGATCTATGGTGCACTATCAACGAGCCGGGGGTGTATGTTTATACTGGATTTATTGAGGCTAATTGGCCACCGCAACATAAAAGTAACTGGGCGGCATTTAGAGTGATGTGGAATATGGCGCAGGCGCACAAACGGGCTTACAAAGCGATTCATGCGTTAGTGCCGAAGGCGCAGGTAGGGATTGCTCAAAATTTTGTGACGATGAATCGGTTTCATAAACACTCCGTCCGGGAAGGTATTGCCGAAACTGTGCTGGATTTGTCTAATAATCACCCGTTTTATATTTTGACCGGCAAAAATACTCATGACTTTTTGGGGCTAAATTATTACCAGAACCGCTATATCAGTTTTAACGGCGAGTCGCGAGTGCCGAAGTTTGTGGATATCGAGACGACCAAGAAGGACGTTTCGGACTTGGGTTGGGAGGTCTATCCGCAGGGTTTGTATGAGGCGTTGATGGATCTGTCGGATTTTCACAAACCGATTTATATCACCGAAAATGGGCTGGCAACTACCAACGACGATCGGCGGGTTCGATTTTTACTGACGTTTTTGAAGGAGATTTATCATGCTATTCAAAGCGGGGTCAAAGTGAAGGGTTATTTTTTCTGGAGTTTGATGGACAATTTTGAGTGGGGCGATGGCTTTGAGCCTCGATTCGGCTTGGTCCAAGTTGATTATCAAGATCCGAAACTGAAACGGACTCCCCGACCCTCGGCCTATGTTTACAAAGACATCATCGACAACAACGGCATCCGCCACGAACTGCTAAAGCTACTGGGCCATGGGATAAGGGTTGAAGAGGTATTAAAATCAAGGTAACTTCTCCTCCTTCGTTAAAACTACGGAGGACAGGTCGACTCGGATGCACTCGCTCGAAGAATATTTGAGGACATTCGAAGAATATTGTTCGATTTATCCAACGTAGCCTTGGCGCAGTCGGACTGAAATGGAGAATTTCAATTTGTATCCAAGCTGCAAAGTAAGCTAAACTGGAAATTGTGAGTCATCTGCCTTTTACGATTAGTGCGTATTTGTTTAACAGCATTTCGGCGCTGGTGGATAAGTATTTGATCACGGGGACGATCAAAGATCCGCTGATTTATGTCTTTTATTTTAGCCTGTTTAGTTTAGTTGCCCTTTTTTTACTCCCTTTTACCCATATTCCGAGCTGGCAAGTGCTCATTCTGGCCTCTAGTTCAACACTCCTTTGGACCGGTGGAGCGTATTTCATGTTCAAGGCTTTGAAGGCTGGTCAGGTGTCCAGGGTGATTCCGGTGATCGGGACTCTGATACCGCTGATTTTGCTTGGTTTTGCCTTAACTAACCATTCTCTGAAAATAAATGAGATCTGGGGTGTCGGAATACTAGTTGGAGGATTGGTAGTTTTGACTTTACCGGAATGGAGGGGCCGGGTCGGCAAACAAGAACTGGTCTCAGAGACAATCTCGGCTGGTTTATTTGCGGTTTCATATATTTTACTGCGCCAGGCATATCTTGGTGATAATTTTTTGACAGTCTTTACCTGGTCAAGGCTAATTTTGATCCCGATGGGTGTCTTGCTGGTGGCCATTCCGTATTCGCGACAGATTGTTTTTGCTAAACATCGCGGGGCAGTCGAGTTATGGCGAAAACACGGGGGGCTTTTTTTGCTGGGTCAGGCAGCGGGTGGAGCCTCAGAGTTATTGTTAACTTTTTCAGTTTCTCTGGCCAATCCGGCCTTGGTTAATTCGTTGCAAGGAGTCCAATATGCCTTTTTGTTTATTATCGGTTTGATACTCGGTAAAAAATATCCAAAGATTTATCAAGAAAGATTGTCTCAGAAGACTATCGTGGGGAAAATTCTGGGAGTTTTGTTAATAGCATTTGGATTGTATGTTTTAGCGTTTTCGACTTTGGCAGAAAAGACGGTGATGCTTGGGGTGACTTATTCGCCAAAGTATGCAGCATCCCTTGGACTAGAACCGACGGTTACTTTTGATCAAATGCTAGCGGATTTGAACGTTAAGCGAATCAGGTTGCCAGTTTATTGGGACCAGATCGAGGAGGTGCCGGGGGTGTATGATTTTTCAGCGGTTGATTATTATGTTAACCAGGCCCAAAATAACGACGTTGAGATTATCATGGCGTTGGGCTACAAACAACCCCGCTGGCCAGAATGCTTTGCGCCGGATTGGGCTAAGAATTTGAATATCGAGGAAAAGGGGCCGAAGATTTTGGAGTTGATTAAGCAAGAAGTCGAACATTTTAAGTTGTCACAGGCGGTGGTGGCCTGGCAAGTGGAGAATGAATCGGATCTGTCGTTTGGTCTGTGCGAGATGAGGGGTAAGGAGGCGGCAGATTTGTTCAAACAAGAGGTGGCGCTGGTCAGGTCGCTTGATTCAAGGCCGATTATGTTGACAGATTCTGGAGAGTTGACGAGTTGGATACCGATAATAAAGTTGTCCGACTGGTTTGGCGTATCGCTGTATCGGACAGTTTGGAACCCATGGTTTGGATTGGTGGATTATCCATTGGCGCCGGCGTTTTATCAGATGAAGATGCAACTGGCTGAAATTTTGTCAGGGACTTTTCCCCAGAAGACTTTGATTTCCGAGCTACAGGCTGAGCCTTGGGCAACTGCCGGCAAGCCTTTGGTCGAGACTGCATTAGCTGATCAAATAAACAATTTTAAGCCAGACAGGATCGCTGCCAATGTCTCTTTTGCCAAGGAAACCGGTTTTGATGAAATCTATCTTTGGGGCGTTGAGTGGTGGTATTTTATGGACCTACGGGGACATCCGGAATATCTGGAGCAAGCGAAACTATTATTCAATTCTAAACTCTAGTCTCTAACCTCTAATATGTATCCACACATCCCCAAAGAATAATTGTAGAACAGCTACTGCCTTTTTGTAACCCCTTTTTTTTAGCTTGAAGTTAAACTAGAATACAGACAGCTTGAGCAGCTTGAAAACGTTTGTTCTGCTTCTAATTTGGTCGATCACAAAGATCGGACAACTGCCTGTTCTGTTTTTCGATGTATTGATTGATCATGACAAATTTCGCCCCACCATCAAGGTGAGGTTTTTTTCTAAACTTAAAACGTGGTGTGTATTCATGCTTGGGTTATTGCTGCAAGGATACAGGGATATTTTTAGGGGCTTAGTTATCACTCTTAAATTTTTCGGAAAATTGGTGTTAGTTACGCCAATATTAATATCACGCGGGACACTTGAATCTGGTAAGGTGTGTTGGTCAATAATTTTTTGGCTTTGGGGTCTGTTGGGTAAAGTAAAGAAAACACCTAAACCGACATTGAAGGTAGTCAAACCAAGAGTGAGCGCTCTACGGCGCAGATTGGTCTGGCCATGGATGGTGTTGGGCTGCTTGCTACTTATTACAATTAGTGTTTATTCGCTGATGCTGATTAAATTTTTCGAGGATTTACCGGCCCCGGAAAGCTTAGGACAATTGAGGACGCCATCGACTAGTGAGTTTTATGATCGCAATGGCAAGTTGCTTTATAGGTTGTATGAAGGACGTGATCGGACGATTGTGTCACTGGATAATTTGCCGGCAGATTTGGTTAACGCGACGGTGGCTATCGAGGATAAGCATTTTTTTAACCACAAGGGGATTGATCTGGAAGGGATTGCACGCTCAGCCATGGTTTATGTCCGGGACCATCAGATTCAAGGCGGATCGACAATTACTCAGCAATTGATAAAAAATACTTTACTGACACCTGATCGGACCTGGAGTCGAAAGGCCAAGGAAATTGTTTTGGCCCTATGGGCGGAAACAATTTATAGCAAGCAGCAGATTTTGGAGATGTATTTTAATGAGTCCCCTTATGGCGGACCGGCTTGGGGAATTGAGGCAGCGGCCCAGACTTATTTTAACAAGCACTCTGGTGACTTGAATCTAGCGGAAAGCGCTTATCTGGCGGGTTTACCGGCTTCGCCGAGTGTATATTCTCCATTTGGTCAAACAGCGGCCAGGGGTATTGATAGACAAAAAGAAGTATTGGGTCGAATGTTGGGGTTGGGCTTCATCAGTCAAAATCAGTATGATGGGGCGCTTAAGACCCAGTTAAAGTTTGTCGAGCCGACGGCAGCAATTAAGGCTCCCCATTTTGTAATGTATTTGAAATCGGTCTTGTCTCAAAAGTACACTCAGACGCTGGTAACACAAGGAGGTCTGAAAATTACTACTACCCTTGACCTGGATGTTCAGGAGGTGAGTGAAAAAATATTGACCGAAGAACTCGCCAAGATCGCCTCATTGAATGTGACAAATGGGGCGGTGATGGTGATGGATCCAAGGAATGGGCAAATATTGGCGATGGTCGGCAGTAAAAATTATTATGACTCCAAAATTGGTAATTTTAATGTCGCCACAGCCCCCAGGCAACCTGGTTCGTCGATCAAGCCGATTACATATGCCACAGCTTTTAAGCAGGGTTATTCGCCGGGCAATATTTTGCTGGACAGGCCGACCTCGTTTAGCAATCAATGGGAAAAATATAATCCGGTCAATTATGATGGCCGCTGGCACGGACCAGTGACGATCCGGACCGCCTTGGGGTCGTCATATAACATTCCGGCAGTCAAAATGCTGGCGATGGTTGGAATACCCAATATGATTGCGACAGCCAAGGATTTGGGGATTACTACTTTTGATGAGACCAATCGATTCGGGTTGTCGCTAACTCTGGGAGGTGGCGAGGTGAAATTGATTGATATGATGGCAGCCTACTCGACTTTTGCTAATCAGGGGATTCACCACTCACCGCAGGGTGTTCTGAAGATGGTGGATTCATATGGGACGATTTTGGAGGATAATTCCAATGATGAAGGGTCCAAGGCAATCGAACCGGCTGTGGCCTATTTGATAAATAATATCTTAGCTGACAATAATGCCCGGGCTCCGGCCTTTGGGCCAAACTCGCTGCTAAAGATTCCTGGATACACTGTCGCGGTCAAGACCGGTACGACAGATTTGAAGCGTGATAACTGGACGTTTGGATACACACCGGCTCAAGTGGTTGGGGTGTGGGTTGGTAATAACGATAATACGCCGATGAATCCGCAGTTATCTTCGGGAGTTACCGGTGCAGCGCCGATTTGGAATCGGATTATGACAACAGTGTTGAAAAATCATCAGGAGGTGGCGTTTTTAAAACCGCTTGAGGTGGTTGAAAGAGTGGTGGATGGGCGTAAAGATTTAACCATCACCGGCATCCCGAAGCGAACGACCGTGGCTTTTGGCCGCCGCAAAGAAAAGGCCGGCGAGGTTGAAAAGGAAGTGATTACATTTACTGATTCTTTCAGTCGGAGTAATTTAGGGCCTATAGATACTGCGAATATTCCTTAATTTAAGACAACCCAACCACGAAGATCTTTTTTGGGGATCCGGATCGGCGAGGTGATAAATTGTTCAATTTCGTCGATAAAGATTATACTGGCAAACTTAGCTTGTTGGTGTAATTTAAAATAATTGTCGTCCAGCTGCTGGGAACCAAGAGACAGCTTTGGTCCATAATTTGTTTTAATCAACTGCCAATCGTCATGATCTAAACCCTCAAAATAAATGGCTTTTCTGACTTTGAATTGCCCAACGATGTCCTCGCCTGATTTTTTGATATAAACTAAATCGCCGACGCTGACGGCGCCGTATGGCTCGATCCGTTTTTGCGAAAAACGCGTTTCGATAGTTTTGACGCCTGAAAAGAGCAGTTTGACAACTTCCGGACTAAAGATAGCCAAATGTTTTTTCATCAAGAGGACTATATCACTGTGGAGGTTATGCCTACAATATGTTATGATTGCTGACTAGCTGGTGAAAATACCAGAATTTAAAGGAGATTTAAAAACGTGCGCCGCGCACTTGATTTTATACAAGAGGTTAGAGTAGAATTGATTAAAGTAGTTTGGCCCACCCGGGAACAAACTATTAAGCTTACCGCAATAGTTATTATTGTAACCATTGTAGTAGGCTTTTTTATTGTCTCAATCGACTGGTTATTCGCTTATTTGTTCAAGGTTATCACGAAGACCTAAAAGAATGAAAAAAGATGATCAAAAACTAAATGATTTGCAAGTAGCTGTGGCAGCTGAGGGCATTTTAGATGAAGCCTCTCAGGATGATGAGCTGGCACACGCCGGCGAGAATGATAGCGCCGGTCAAGAGGCATTAGAAGCGCAAGCGCAGCAGAATGATGATGCTCCTTTGAGCGATGAAGCAGCCACCGGCGAGATCGGAGCTGATGTCAATCCTGATGAAGGAGCCAGCCAGGACGCAGTTGATACACAGGGAACCGGTGATGTTAGCCCTCTAGAAGCTAGTGAGTCTGGGGAAGTCACAGATGAGGAGCCGGAGATTGATATCTCCTCGGACAATCCGAATGCTAAATGGTACGTGGTCCACACATATTCCGGTCATGAAAATAAGGTCTCAACAACTCTGATGCAAAAAGTGGCCTCTGAACATTTGGAAGCCTTTATTTTGGATGTGTTAGTACCAACTCAGGATAAAATCGAGATTCGCGGCGGCAAAAAAGAAGCAGTCAAAGAGAAAATTTTCCCGGGTTATATTTTGGTCAAGATGGTTTTGGATGATAATTCCTGGTTGGCGGTCCGGACGACTCCGGGAGTGACTTCATTTGTGGGCATCGGCAATAAACCGACGCCGATTCCAGCCTCCGAGGTCCGGACGATCGTCAAGTTTATGACTCAAGGGGCGGCACCGACATTCAAAGACGTTTATATGGTCAACGACACGGTTAAAATCATCGAGGGGCCGTTTGCTCAGTTTATTGGCAAAGTTGACAACGTTGATAAAGATCGGGGCAAGGTTAAGGTACTGGTGTCGATTTTTGGACGCGAAACGCCCGTGGAGCTGGACTTTTTACAGGTTCAAAAGCTATAGGAGGATATTTAGGAAAGTCCAAAATGACCGGAGAATTTGAGGGATTGCAGCCATTAGATGATGCATGGAGAGCAGACGTCTCTATGAGACGATTTTATCAGACGATAATTTTTGACCGAATTAAAGATGAAGGTTACGACCCAATTATGCGTTCATTCCAGATTCTAAGAGATGCCAATGCTGAGGGAAGTAAAGTTACAATACCTGAGGTTTACGAGCGGTTAAGCGAAGAAATGCTGATTGTAGGAGATATTAAAGAGGTTGGACTGGCTCAACTCAACGATTTGATGCAATGTTATTGGTTAAGCAAACCAGTTTGGGATTCGGTTTTACGAGGCTGGGAACAACGAGATGATAAAACCGGAAGCTAGACTTTTGGAGGCGCAATAGGTATAATTCTCAACCATGGCAGTTAAAAAGGTAAAAGCAATTATAAGCAGAGCTTGAAATAACTTTTCTAAAATTGATATGGCGACAAAGAAGATAAGAACCTGCTGGCGCAGAACCTTGCCTTTTTAAATTTGATTAGATTAAGAAAATAATAATATGGCTATTAAAAAGGTAAAAGCTATTATAAAACTAAACGTGCCTGCTGGGGCAGCTACGGCTGCGCCGCCGGTTGGGCCGGCTTTAGGTCAGCATGGTTTGCCAATCATGGATTTTGTCAAAGCCTTTAACGAGCGGACTAAAGAGAAAACCGGTAATATTTTACCAGTCGTGATCACCGCTTTTGATGACCGGACTTTTACTTTTATCACTAAAGAGCCGCCGATTGCCGAGATGATCAAAAAATCGCTCAAGATCGAGAAGGGATCGGGTAAAGCCGGCCGGGAATTTGCCGGAATACTGAATAAAGCCCAGGTTGAGGAGATCGCCAAAGCTAAACTGCCGGATTTAAATACCAAAAAAATCGACTCCGCCATGCGGATCGTTGAGGGCGTTGCCCGCTCGATGGGCGTTAAAGTCGCTTAAATTATCGCTTAGAAACATCGCCAGGAAGAACTAACACCTCATCAGATTTTTTAAAAAGCGTTCGCGCTGATTTGGTGGTGTCATTCCCGAGAAGTCGGGAATCTATTGGGGTGAGTCTCACGCTCACTCATGTTCCGTCAGTACCATCTTTGATTGCCTATTTCCTTCCCGATGGTATCTCAACTGACTTCACAAAGTTTTTAAAAAACCTGACTTCTGTTTTAATTCTTAAAATCCCGAGATTCTTCGGAAGAATCCTCAGAAAGACTTGTGGTGTGATGGGTTTGCGAGGGGTGACGCAGAGGAGGGGTCCCGGCTCCCGCCCGCAGCTGTTAGCGAGGACGGAAGACGGGATACCGGCGCGGCAGAACCCGGAGCTGACTGTAAGGTGTTAAGTCTTTTAGGAACAAGGTTTCCCTTGACTCTGAGGCGTGATTGAGACATGATTATTTAAAGTGTCCAATATTAAGGAACGAGGCTTTGCTAGTCTGTTGATTGTGGTGATTTTGTTGATTGCTTTGGCAGTCGGGGTCTATTTGGCCACTCATCAGCAGTTATTCAAAAGCCGGGCAGCCAATCAGCCTGGTGGGGCAGGTGATAAAACCTGTGCAGTCGCGATCAAACAGCAATCGAAGAGTCAAAATAGCGTTTCCTATAATAAAATTGATTTAGATTACAGCGGCTCAGGAGGGGTGTTGTCGATATGGTTGATCAAAAATGGTGATGGTGACCCAATAAAGGGGACGGTGTTGGTCGGGAGCAAAAGAAGAGATCCGGCGCTGACCCGCCAAGACAATTTTCATGACAGAATAGTGAATCAATATGGACTCTGGCAACAGGATTGTTCGAGTCAGTCATGCAGCGGGACGTTTAACGTGACTTTGCCTGATGATTATGCAAATTACACCGTGCATTGTCAGATACGAAAAGACAGCGAGCAGCCAGTCAATTGGTGTAGCGGATATCCGGGCTGTAAATATAACGGCGGACCTTTCCCATGCGGTGACCCAAGAGCGGAGGATTTGATTGACAAAAATAATGGCTACAAACAGTCCTGTTCAACTCAGGATTTAATTTCGGTTTCAACTATTAAACCTGAGGCACCGTCTATTCAAACCGCTACCTGTAGTTTAGCCCAAAGTCTTGGTTCGGAAAGTAGTTTGCAAGTGATTAATTTTAATATCACCGGGCGAAATTTGGGAACAGCTCAGGACATTCGTTCGATAAAAATAAATGGAGAAACAGTCGCGTCGCAGCTGCTCAACTGGACTGATCAAGCGATCAGCGGGCATGGTAATGAAATGGAACCTAAAGCCATCAAGAATTTTATTCCGATTGAGGTCAATGTCAATGATACCCCGGCCTTTGGGCAGTGCCAGATCGGGCAGGATGGGCCGGTGGTAAGCTCCTTGACTTGCCAGTTCAGAGACGGCGGGGTGGCAGCGGATGGCAGTACTCAGCGGAATCTGGCTATCAATCTTAAAGGGCGGGGTTTTGGCGCCGAATGGCAGGGCAGTTCCGGCCGGGCAGGGAGTTTGCAGGTCGGGGACAATAATTTGGAGACAGAACCGGTATTATGGAGTGATAATGAAGTAAGTTATGTGTGGTTGAAGGTGCCAGCAGCTTCCCAGGATAATAGCTATCCGGTCATTATTAGGACGGCTGCCGGCAATCAAACACAAACCTACTGCACAGTCGTAAATCCGGTGCAATGAAGAAGAACTAACACCTCGTCAGATTTTTTAAAAAGCGTTCGCGCTGTTTTAGTGGTGTCATTCCCATTTTCCCTTTGTCATTCCCGCGGAGGCGGGAATCTATTCCAATAATTATTTGTATGGATTCCGTATCAAGTACGGAATGACAAAGTGCGAAACTTGTGATCTACTGTATCTCAACTGACTTCACTTTTGTTTTAAAAAACCTGACTTCGGTATAAATTCTTCCGACTCTTTGAATTTTCAGCGTCTTTTTGTTAAGATACGCCAATGGGTTCGACAAAGATAAAAAAATTTGAAGAAGAAATAGCTGATCAGCCGGCAAAGGCCGAGAATCAGGCTGAAAATCAGGAAGAGACAGCGAAGGTTGAAGCGGTTGAGGGTAACGATGACAAATCTGGAGATTCTTCGGCGACAATGCCTCGCAGCGACACTAAAGAGTCGGCTCAGAATGAAAAAAAAGTAGCTGCTCAGGCTGATAAAAAAGGCAAGAAACCAAAGAAGGGGGTTGCCAGGATTCGTAGCAAGAAATACCAGGAAGCAGCCGAAAAGATAGAAAAAACCCAACTTTATCCTTTAACCGAAGCGATTGATCTTTCCAAAAATACCTCCTACGGCAAGTTTAATGCAGCCCTTGAGGTTCACATAAATACGAATGTTAAAAATGTCCGAGGATTGGTGAGCTTGCCTCATTTATCTGGAAAACAGCTCAAGGTTTTGGCGTTTGGTCAAGGCGCAGCCGAGGCCGGGGCAGACATGGTCGGGGATGATGAAAGATTGGCACAAATCGAGAAGGGTAAAATTGATTTCGACGCGCTGGTGGCAACACCTGTTTGGATGGTGAAACTGGCCCGGAGCGCCAAAATATTGGGTCCGCGTGGTCTAATGCCAAATCCGAAAAACGGGACGGTGACAGACAATCTCGAAAAGGCTATTGCAGAGCTTAAATCCGGCAAAGTTGAGTATAAAACTGAGACTAATCTGACAGTAATGCATTTGATGATCGGAAAGCTGAGCCAGCCAGCAGAGGAGTTAGCTGTCAATCTCAAAACCCTTTATTGGGCGATCGGCAAATCCAAAGTTAAAAAGCTGGTTTTATCCCCAACCATGGGACCGGCCATTAAAGTCGATTTGGCTAGTTTGTAGAATTTAACCCCGGAAGAATTAACACCTCGTCAGATTTTGTTAAAAAACGTTCGCGCTGATTTAGTGGTGTCATTTCCATTTTCCCTTTGTCATTCCCGCGGAGGTCGAAGATCCCCGAATGGGGGCGGGAATCTACTCTGGTTAGTCTCACGCTCTCTCATGTTTCGTCAGTACCAGCTCTGATTATCTATTTCCATATCAACTGTATCTTAATGAGTCTTCACTACGTTCGCCTCTTGTTTCGCAATTGACTCCACAATGTTTTTAAAAAACCTGACTTCGGTATTAATTCTTCGAAGAGTTTATTTATTCCGCAGTTTTTTCCAAACTAAATTTAGATTGAATTTTAGTAGATATAACGAGGCTAGGCCGAAGATGGGTAGGATGATTAGGATCATCAGGTGATTGAGAAGTATGGCTGCTGACGCCAGGTTACGTTCTAAGCCCAAAATGCCGGCAAAAACGAGCAGACCGGAACCTTCAGCACTACCAATATAGCCTGGGGCAGCCGGGATAAGAAAAGTCAGGGTTGACAAGAGGTTACCAAATAGGGTGTATAGATATGTCAAATTGATATTGAGAGAACCTAAAATACCGAACCAGGCCAAAGAATCAGAAATGATTGCCAGAATGGAAATAAAAATTAATTTTGGTAAATCAAAAATATTTTTTCTGTAAATTGAAAACCCGGAAATAATTTTTTCAGTTATACCTAAATAGATTTTTTGAAGGCTTTTGAATAATAAAATGTATCGAAATGAATCGAGTACTTTTTTTGTTTTAAATGGATTGATTAGTATTAATCCGGCAATCAAATTGATAAGAGTAAAAAATGCGAATACTAATAGGTAAAACTGGCTTGGGAGGTTGACGTGGACAAAAGGGAAGGTTAGGCAAATTAGCAGGATAATGGTCCAAAAGTCGAAAAAGCGATCCAAAAGTATCCAAATTATGACTTGAGAGAGTGGAATTTGATATTGATTGTGAAGATAAATGCCTTTGGCTATCTCCCCTGCTCTGATTGGGATAATAAAGGATAAAAACTGACTTAAAAAAGTCAATTTAGTCAGTTCTGATAATCTTAATTGATAGGTTTTGAGTAATATTTTTATACGTATGCTTCTTAGGACTGTTGAGGCTATAAAAAAGGCGACGAAGATGGTTAAGTAGCTGATTTGGACAGTTTTTAAAGTAGCCACTACTTCCCCGAGATTGACCAGTTTTAACCAGAGCACCACAAGTATCAGGCCGATTAGAGTATTAATGGCGATTTTTAACAAGTTTTGATGACTCATTGCTGATTGATGGTGTTCTTGTTTCTTGGTTATTAGCCCAAGCATATTGTATATTAATAGTAACATCATGTCGCAAACAAGAATTCGGACTATCATTTTAGCCGTGACTACTGTTTTGGTGATAATAACACCGACGGTAGTGTTTGTATTGAGTCAGAGATTTCACAGCAGCAGCTCGGCAGGTAGCTCTAAAAAGTACACTGCTCCGGTCACTGCCACTACTTCCTCGACTGATGACTTATCCGCGGCTCAAACGGATTTAACTGCCACAAACGGAGATCAATCTGCAGATACGAGTGCCTCCCCTTCTCCATCCTTCATTCCTGAAGTTAGTTTTGGACCAACTTTGAATTTTAATCTTAAGATTGAAGCCAGGCCGACGAGTGATCAATCAACTAATTTGTTTATTGGCTTAGCTCAGGGTGGCGAGACTAGTACGCCCACTTATCTGATATCCTTTACCATCGATGTTCCCAAATCCGGCGAGTACAAGGGCTTATCTTTGGCTGGATTAACAGTTGGGTCTACTTACACCGCTTACTTAAAGGGTAAACAGCAGATTTCAACCGCCTCAGCTTTTCTAATGCAGCCAGGCGAAAGCAATTTAAATCAAAACCAACCGGTTTTTCTGACCACGGGGGATTTAAATGAGGATAATGTGATCAACCAATCTGATTATGAAATCGAGAAAGCTCATATCGGGTTGACTTCAACTTCTGCTAATTGGTATCCAGAGGGTGATTTTAACAAGGATGGGGTGGTAAATTTGATGGATTTGGCAGTTATCTTACGAAATATGGCCAAGGTTGGTACCAGCGGAGTTTGGCAATCAACACCGGCGAGTACGGGGTCGGTGTCGTTAAGTCAGCCTGTCAGTCTGGGTTCTCCGCTAAATGTCAGTCCTTCGGTTAACGATGTTGGAGGCTACTGGTTGTGGGTTCCACCGCTTAAGTAGTAAGCGGGTCCTAGGGTGCTCCTGTTGCTGGGCCGTAGCGGACTGCTCCATCTCCGTAGAGGGTTTTGACTTGGACAGAGGTCAAAGGAAAATTATAGATTGTGGCATCGTCAATTTGACCGGTAAAATCTAGCGTGGTGTATGATGTTCCACCATTACCAATCGAGACATCATCATTATTTACGGCTGTTGCAGTAGTCGTATCAGTTACCGCAGTTGCTGCGGATTGACCATCCACAAAAAGTTTTAGCTGATCGTTTGGTACATCTCTCATTCCGACAATA
Organism: uncultured Gammaproteobacteria bacterium; assembly: GCA_964640215.1. Taxonomy (GTDB): domain Bacteria; phylum Patescibacteriota; class Microgenomatia; order Daviesbacterales; family UBA10151; genus CAZXEW01. The sequence continues at coordinate 742 of CAZXEW010000003.1, read as the reverse complement.
TGGTGCCAATTGCCGTCATTTAAAGCAGTCGAAGCGCAAATAGATGGGTTATTAGCATTCTCGCTCATCTGGAAACAGGCTTGCTCAGAACTATTCAAATAGAGAATATACGGATACGGTGCCGAAGCACTGTCATCTTTGGCTATAACGTAGGCATTACCTGAAAAGTCAGTTGATGTTTTGATCCAGGCAGCAAGTGTATAAGAATTAGTTGTTATCCCAAGGTCTGTAGAACTTGTTTCCGTAGCTCTGATCACATCGTCTGTCCCATCAAAGTTCATCGAATAGTTACGTTTACCAGAAATTCCGTTAAACCAAGCGCCAGAGGTAGGACAGGTACCGACGGTGGTCTGAGTACCAGAAGCTCCAATAGTTAGTGTGCCAGTGTTGCTATTGCCGGAAGAATCATTTATCGTAGTTCCTTGGCATTCATCCAATTTCCACCAGGCAACAGGTTTGCCTTTGCTATAATCCCAGGCAATCTGAGCAGAAGTCCTAGCATAATTAAAAACCTTAACATCATCTACCTTATGGTTTGGTGGTATATCGTTGCTGTTCCTGGAGCCAATTTTGAAAGATTCAGTGGAAAATGTAGGAGTTACTGAAATTGCCGCTGTATTTTCTAAAACACCATTTACGTAGATTCGGTAATTTGTACCGTCCGAAGTGGCAGCAATGTGATACCATTTATTTTCAGTGAGATTAGTTGTCCCGTCTAAGTTTTGTTGACTGTCTCTAATAT
>CAZXEW010000002.1:0-4468 GCA_964640215.1 uncultured Gammaproteobacteria bacterium | reverse complement strand
ATGGCCACCTCCACCTGATACCCCTCAGCCATCAACAATTCCTGGTAAAACTCCCTTAAAAACTGATCATCCTCAACAATTAAAATTCTAATCTGCGATTTGTCCATAATTTACTTATAACACAATCGGCCGATTCTTTCTACTGTCCAGATAGTACCCTATAGTTTGACTATGATTAAGATTTTTAGTATAATTAGCTTTAATGGGAACAGAAAATAGTATTATTATTGTTGATGGCACACCTGGAAGTGGGAGAACTACGGCTACAAATCAACTTGCAACTGCGGGCGGATTTACACCTGTAAGATTCGACAGCCCTGTGCCTGAGGTGTATCGAGCTCTATCTAACGGCCTAGATTATCACAATGCTATCCGGAACGGACGAGAACGCGACAAAGCATTTCATGGTTTAATGAATGCATCTCTACGACAACTCGACGAGGCAGTAAAATTACGGAACGAAGGCCACACACCTATACTCGACGGATCCATGATGTCGCTTTTATCCTCTGTGCACTTAGGTCATGTCGTTGCTCACAGGCTCGGATCGCAATATCTTGAACAATGGATGCTTGAATCGGAAGAAAAAGCCAGACAAGCACTGTTAGAACATTCAGCGCTTGAACATGTTAGGTGTATGGTTATTACACTAAAACGACACCGATGGACTAGAGATAATCCACGTTTAGGGATCACTGGTTTGGAAGAACAGGAAGTTCGAGCAATTGCAGAAACTGCAGATGATATTGCCGAAATAAGAGGTATTCAGGTAATAGCACTGGATTTTGATGAAGGTGATCCGCTCATACCATATTCATTCAGGTTATACACGGGCTCGTATCCAACACCCGCATCGAACCAGGTTTTAGGTTTGATTCGCTCAGCCAAATGATTACTATATCGCCACTGGCTCTAGGACTTTGACCTCGCCTTGGGGCTTGATGTGAAACTTTTCAGCTTCGGAGACCAACTCTTGTGTGGCCATCGGTAAAGAGAAGGTGAAGGTCGAACCTTTATTTTCGCTACATAAACGTCATTTCTTTAAATACTTCAGTGCATACAGGGTAGTTTCGTTACAATTTTTTTCATTAAGATTACTTATCTCGACATACTCTCCATCAGAATTAACATCCTCATACTTAGGATTTACATGAAAAAATAGTCTTAATCCTTGAAAACCTTTTTGATGTTTTTCCATATAGTAAAATGACTCATAAAATCCTACTAGTTCATTAACAGAGATATTGATGTTTACTTCCTCAAAGAACTCTCTCTTTAGAGCCTTTTCTACGCTCTCTCCAATCTCAACTCCTCCCCCAGGAAATTCCCATTTTTGTGTTCTAGGATGCTTAATGACAAAAACTGCATCATTTTTTTGTAATATACCCGACACACTTATTCTCCAGCCAATTTCAGCTATATGTACAGGATGAGAATTCCCATATTTGTCGAAACAAGTGATAATATTATTCATAGGTTCTTTGTATCGCAGATGTTAATATCTACTTCGTCGGTCTTTCAGAAATCCTTTCTAAATCAAATCCGTCAATCTCCAAAATATGCAGTTGATCTCCCTCAGGGGTCGTAGATGACAAATTATGATAATCTAATTCTTGCACCGCCATTTTTCCTCTAGATGATAAAAAATTCTTTACACCAGTAACTCTTAATCCCGTATCATTAGGTCTGATAGAAAATGGTGCTGGTGCCCAACGCCACACTCTTCCTCTTTTAGATGCAATGCTAATAGAATCACCGTAACCTCGTTCCTCCTGCGGGGTAAGTGGTGTATCGTTGGTACTAACTAATCCCTTGAATTGACCCAAGGCTCTTCCTTGATTAACTATAGTACCTGTATCCATAGTAAAACGATTAAAGAAAAAGTTTGGTGGAAATCCAGATGAATAAAGTATTAACTGATACGCTTTAATAAGGGGGATTACTTCTGTTGCTAGGTAGACTGCGGTTTTTTTATCATATTGACCAAATTGATCCTGTACTGCTTGTAATTGTTGTACAACCTGATTTACATCATCCCAATCGGCTTCTAAAAAAGAACCTCTTCTGCTAATGCTACGCCCTGACTTAAAAGCAAGCAGTCTATTCAAAAAAAAGCGGGTTGTATCCAAATAACCACTTACTCTCCTGTGTTCGGTTTTAGGATAAAAATGCATTGCTGTAAAATAACCCTCCCTGTTAAATGAAGGGTTAAATGCATAATAATCACCATCTATATTAGCAAGCTGAAAAAGCTTTCCTGTTTTAGCTAGGACAGTATCTTCAAAACCTGACATTCGCGTATATTCTCTATCATCACTTATGGCTGGTAGATTTCTACTTGCATATTTTGCAAACGATCGCCAATCTTCATTGTTTATTAGCCTGTCTGAAGTAAATAAATGATACATCCCTCCCTCCCCAAACATCATAGCAGTCCTACCGTCAACTCCAGTAACTTTAGTCTCTGTAGGCCTAGTTCCAGCATCCTTCGCAATTAGTAACTGCGAGCCTACATGTACTGTATGTCTTCCATCGACAAATAGATCGTCGAGTTGATCTGTTGAAGTATACACATGTGGCGAAAACCGCATTTCAACACAAGCAGTTTCTTGCCCTGTTTCATCAACGTAACAGTAGAGTTTTTGCTTCAAGCTCCTCATAATAAATGCTCGCTATATTGCTACAGGCTCTAGGACTTTGACCTCGCCTTGGGGCTTGATGTGAAACTTTTCAGCTTCGGAGACCAACTCTTGTGTGGCCATCGGTAAAGAGAAGGTGAAGGTCGAACCTTTATTCTCCCCTTCTGAGGCTGCCCAAATCTTGCCATGCATCAACTCGACCAAACTTCTGGAAATATACAGCCCCAAACCTGTTCCCCCGCTAATCTCCATTGCCACATACGAATTATCCAATCGGCTAAATTTGTGAAATAGTTTGGCCAGATCATCCTTACCGATCCCAGCTCCGGTATCTTTGACAAAAATCTCCACCATCTTGCCATCGGTAAAAAACCCCACACTAATAATCCCATCCGGCGGGGTAAATTTGAGTGAGTTACCGAGTAAATTTAGCAAAACTTGATGCACTTTGTCCGAATCGGCAAACACCATCGGTAATTTTTGCTCCATGAGTTGCAGTTTGATTAGTTTTTCGTCGGCTTTCGCTCTGATTTCTTCCAGTACATCTTTAACCAAAGCCAGTGCGTCAAAAGCCTTCGGGAAAATCTCAATCTTACCGGCTTCAATGCGGGAGACATTTAACATATCATTCACCAGATTTATCAAACGCTCGGTTGATATCAGTGTCCGGTATAAATACCGCTTCAACTTTTCGGACAAAATAATATCCGGCTTGTGCAGCGCCATCCAAACGTACGAACGAATCGCCGTCATCGGAGTCCGCAGCTCGTGCGAAGCAACTGAAACGAAATCATCTTTCAACCTATCCAAATCATGTAATCTGGCATTCATAGTATAAACCTGCTGGGTAATGGTGGTTAAAGAATAATTTGACTCTTGCAGCCGATACGCCAAACCAATAGTGACAGCAAAGTGCCTTAAGACCTCCTCGTCAAACTGAGTCAGGGTATTGTCAGTTTTGCCTAAAATAAAAATCCCTATCATCTTGTTTTGAATAACAATCGGAGCAATTACTACACTTTTGATAATTGCAAAAAAGGGATAGCTATTGAATATGACATCCGCAACATTTGGAATAACCGTAACCGAATCTGCTTTCAACCCCTCATTCCAGATGGTATTATGACTAAACAGAGCAGTTTCTTTGATGACATCGGCCAACTTTAAACCCGGCACTTTTGGATCCACGAATATCTCCAATCTGTTTTGATTAGCGTTATCAAAAATTGAAACAGCAGAGAACTGAACCGGAAATTTAGCCTCTTGTAAAATTTGAGTCCCCTTTTGTAAAACTTCTTCCACGCTTTTGCTGGGATCTTCACTATTAAGCAGGATTTTTCTAAACTGCAAAATCAAATCGGGCTTGGCATTTTGATCCATGAATCTATTCTAGCACATTCACATTGACTGGAAATTTAATTCTTTAAAATATCCGGCACCTGCTCTGTGGGGATCTTATCAGAGACATTTGAAAAAGCTTCCCTGCAGACCTCAATTGAGGTGCGGCCAAATAGCTTGGCGTACTGATTCACCAAATCCCCCAATACCTGTTTGGTATTACCGGTAATCTTGATCTCATCGATATTTACTACATTTAGACCTGCTACCTTTTTTGCCTGATCTATAGCCACCGGCCCAATAATGGCTTGTTGTTCTTTAATTATTCTACCTACTACCAGAGCAGTTGCATCCATTTAATTAAGTTCGTTATCGCTAAAACTTATTAACCCGAAACTCATAATGACATACGAGCTTGCATACATTAAATCATTCCAACCACCATTTGTGTACAATCCAGATCCTGCAGCGTACAGAAAAGCATATTCTGT
>CAZXEW010000001.1:0-6045 GCA_964640215.1 uncultured Gammaproteobacteria bacterium | reverse complement strand
AGGCTCGACCCCCCAAAAACTTACTAAAAATCGCCTTTGCCGCAGCTACATCTTTGACCGGATAGATAATCGTTTTTATACCTTGATTCATGTCAATCTGTTAAACTAATTATACGATTATGTTAAGCTCGGCTCAATGATTTGCAATTATTATATACTAGTCCTATAATTATATGACTGAGGCATATGTGCTCAACAGAAATTGATAGTCAAAAATTAAGATTCATCAATTCAAATCCTACTTCCTATGGTCAAGCCGTTTCAGTATATCGAAAAAGACCCCCAATTATAAATACTCAACTATTAACAGTCGAAGGATTAGAATTTGGTTATACTGCCTATAATTGTGCTCCAATGGTTGATGAGGATTACAACCTCCATTTATTGGGTAGATTAGAGAAAATAGATAGCGAAGTATCCGAAGTCAGAAAACTCGATTTTATTAGAAACCACACCTCCCTAACTAATTTTATGGCACCGAATGGCTTGGTTATTCCAAATTCACAAGATCCTTCGGTATCATTAATCTCAGCCGACAAAACCGCGATAGGAGTAGTGTCTGTCACTGAGGACTCAGCCAAACGAGGTCAAGTAACTAGTTATCGACCCCGGCTTTATGAATTTAAAGCTGGTGATGTAAGTCGGGAGAGAGACGCCAATGGGCCGGAATCCGAAAAAGATATTAGAATTGCTTATGTCGGTTCTTTTGGCGAAGAAGATCTATCCGTCATAGTGGCTCGGAAACGACGAGTCGATGGCCAAAATATAGACTCTTGTCTGCAAGTCGGCATTGTCCCGACTGCCGGAGACATGCAACAACTTTCTTGCGATATTACCCAAGTAAAAAACGACCCAACATCACGTCTGGATGTTTTAACCCCGGATAACCGAACTTGGTATGGACCAAACCAAATTACTCGGTTGCAATCTCGAGCCGGTGACCTAGTTCTTGGCTTGCTTTTTCATACTGGTCGGTGGACAAATCGAGTCTATCAAAACGGTGAAAGAGGTCGAGTTTATACAGCTTTCGCCGCTGAACTAACGGCCGATCCTCAAACCAGACAAGTCACTCATGTCAGTAAACCTAAGGAGATCGCAACCGCCGATGACTTTCCTGATTCCGAAGCTAAACGACCCGATTTAGTCGATGTTTTATTTCCGGGTGGGTTTATTTATGGAGCTAGGAAAGGATTAGTCGAGCGAACAATTTTAGCTTGTGGATTAAGGGATAGATATATTGGTTTGGCTGAAGTGGCTTATCCGTTTTCCAGACCGCCTAATGAAAGATTAAACCCCCAATCGACCTTACCTGCGGATAAGATGCCAAATATTTAGATTAAGCCCTGGATCATTAATCCTTTGATATAATAAATCAGTAAAAATGGTATCGCCTATCAAACCTTAACCAGTTTGTTAATCCATCAATATTTAAAAGGAGAAACCAAGGTGAACTTGTAATAGAGGAGTTATTTTTGTTCAAAGGCTTTTTGTAAACCCTCGATATCAATTTTTTTCATCTTCAGCATCGCCTTCATCACTCGGCCGGATTTATCGGGATCGGAATCGCTTAGCAGTTCACCTAACACCGCAGGGACAATTTGCCAGGACAGGCCATATTTATCTTTCAGCCAACCGCATTGTTCGTTCTCCGGATGCGCCGACAACTTTTCCCACAACTCATCAACCTCAGCCTGGTCTGCGCAGTTCACCACAAATGAGATTGCCTCGCTAAATTTAAAGATCGGGCCACCATTTAAGGCCGTAAACTCCTGACCATCAAGTTCAAAAGCAACGGTCATTGCTGATCCAACCGGTCTTCCAGCCGCTTTAGACCCCGCTTTATCATAACGGGATGTATTCGTAATTTTTGAATCCTTAAAAGTTGAGGTATAAAATTTTGCCGCCTCTTCAGCCTCACTATCAAACCACAAAAACGGACTTATTTTTTGCATTTAATTTCCTAGAAAATAATTTTATTTGCTATGACTGGCAGTGTCAAATATAGTATGCTTCAATTCTGTTAAATCAAAAATAACGGTTCAGTTAAAATAACAACATAAATTCTCAATTTCATAGTCCATTTATTTTTTGTACCACTTAAGAATACTTTGATATTATTTATGATAATTGACATCTATTAACAAAAGTAATAAAATCAGCATACATTTTCAAGATGTAATATGGGGACACAGACCTATTCAGATTAAATTAGGAAATTAACAACAGAAAAGAGGTTTGATGCTGAATAGAGGCTCTATTCAGTTTTATATAAATGGCCCACCTCCTATTGCCAAATCAAACGGGCTATATGATTTGATCAATTTAACAATTCCTCAAACTCCGCAGACTCTGGGTGATGATACTCAAAAAAAATTAGAAGAACCTCAAAATTTATATTCACTGGTCAATAAAACCCACAATACTTTATTAACCATAAAATCTATGTGGATTCTTGATTTCTTTCCCGACAAACTGATTATTGATGAGAATAAAGTTAGTTTTATTTACAATGAAGCATTCGGTGTACAATCGATCCATAGTGTTTTGGTAGAAAACATTACTTACGTTGAGGCCCATACTTCACTTATCTCAGGCTCTTTGGTTGTAATGGATAGCAGCAATTACCGACACCCGATTGAATTAAGAATGGACAACCTGAGGAAAGATGCGGCCATCAGGGCCAGGAAATTAATTCAAGGATTGGTTAACGCCAAAACACTAAAATTAGACTTTAGCCAACTTAGTCCCTATGATTTGGAAAATGACTTGGAAGAATTGGGTAATGTAGCCGAGGACTAAAGCACCGCCCAAGCGAAACAATAAACCAATTAACTGTATTTTTAGATAAAGATGAATCCATCTCAATTAATTGATCAACAAATTGCCAGCCTAAAAGATTGGCGTGGCCAAATGCTAGCCCGGCTGCGCCAGATTGTCCACGAAGCTGACCCTGAAATTATCGAAGAATGGAAATGGGACACCCCAGTCTTCACCCACCAAGGCCTGGTTTGTGCCTTGGGTTCTTTTAAAGATCATGTCAAATTGAACTTTTTTAAAGGTGCATCTTTAGAAGACCCTCAAAAAATCATCAATTCCGGTCTTGAATCCAAAGCCCACCGGGCCATCGACTTTAGCGAAGGCGACAAAATCAATGAGCCTGCCCTTCAAGACCTAATTCGCGAAGCAGTTGCTCTTAATTCGTAATCAACTGAAGAAATTTACCTCACGGCATACTACAGGAGACGAGGAACGAGACTCATAACTTTTTCTCCTTGACATTCTGACAACTTCATACTAATCTTCAATTGCAATCTAGACATGGCTAACAAGAAACTATTATACGCGCTTGTTGGAATCGGCCTACTTCTTATTGCCGGGTTTTTTATCTTCAAGCCATTTTCCTCTGAAACACCGGCTCCATCACCTTCACCCGAGCCTACATCAACACCGACCATGAGCCCCAGTCCGAGCCCCAGCCCAAGTCCATCACCCTCACCAAAGCCTACACCAAAGCCGACACCGGTTCCGACCAAAAAACCCACCCCATCACCGACACCTTCTCCGACGCCCTCGGCCACACCATCGCCAACCCCCAGCGCGTCTGCCTCTTCCTCTCCCACCCCCACACCCTCACCATCTCCCAGTCCCAGTTGACAACAAAACAGGGCAATAGCATATAATAGCTAGATGTTAAATCTTAATTCAGTCATGATCGGCACATCCCAAATCAAAGTGATGGCCGAGTTTTACGAAAAAGTAATTGGTCATCCAGCTGATATGACCGAGGAAGACTGGCATGGCTGGAGCGTTGGCAGCGCCTTTCTCTCGATCGGTGCCCACTCTGAAGTCTCCGGCAAATCCAATGAGCCCCAGCGAGTCATCTTTAATTTCGAAACCAAAGAAGTCAAAGAAGAATTCGAGCGAATCAAAGCCATCGACGGCGCCGAAGTCGTCAAAGAGCCCTACCAGATGGACACTGCTTGGATCGCCACTCTGGCTGACCCCGACGGCAACTACTTCCAACTGATGACCCCTTGGGAATAAGAAAAATTGACACCAGCTATCTTGCAAACTAAACTTAAGCTAATGAAGAACTATTTAATAATAGGGGCGGTTGTACTAGCTGGCACAATTGGTTTTATTATCTGGAATACTCAATCTTCACAAAAAGCTGCTGTTGACTCGGACAAACCAACCAATCCTCAGTCAAACAATACCCAAGCTGCAAACACATATAATTTTCCTAGTCCTAAAAAAAGTGCCCATTACGAATCTAACACCCCATCTCATGGTATGACACTGGCTGGCGTTCCGATCAATGTAGTCATTGATTTCAACTTCGACTTAGCCAAACCTTCGGAAATAAAAATTAACAAAGATGGCCGTGATTTTGGAATTAGCGATACTATTATTGATTCTAATAATCTTGCAATGAGACGTGCGATGACCTCAGATGCTCCGGATGGCCTCTATACTGTCGAGTATAAGGCCTGTTGGCCAGATAATAGTTGTCACGATGGTAATTTCCAGTTTGCTATTGATCGCTCTACTTCAAACAACTACTCGGACCAAACCGGTAAAAAGGAGGTAATAATTAAGTTGTCTCAAATTAAGTTCGAACCCCAATATGTCAAGATCAGTAAAGGAACTAAAGTAATTTGGGTGAACGATGATAATACTAAACACTACATAAACTCTGACTCGCATTATGGGCATAACTACTTCCCGGACCAAAATTCCAACCTTTTAGAAAAAGGGGACAAGTTTAATTTGACCTTTACCCAAACCGGAATTTATCCCTACCACTGTTCTGTGCATGAATCTTCAATGACCGGCTCTCTGCTCGTAGAGTAGTAAGCTCAATTCAGTCTAAAATAGCTCTTGACAATTATAGTTAGAGTGATAAACTCTGTCCTAGAGTATGGATAAAATAACACCCATGGTCATCGGCGCCCTAGTAGTCGGAGTTATTTTAGGTTATCTGATCCATAGTCAGCCTTCTCCTCCAAAAACTACCTCGGAATCTAGCCAAGCCAGCACCCAACCCTCAGCAGAGCCAGGTACTAAAGAAGCCAAGATTCTAGACGCTCTCAGTGCCGCGCCAGATTCGGTGGCTAAAAACGCTACTGTGTTAGACTTTCCTGAAAAGGAGGGTGGCGATTTAATTGAAATTCAAAAGGGGACTAATGACTGGACCTGTCTCCCGGATTACCCGGCTTCTCCGGGTAAAGATCCAATGTGTCTTGATAAACAAGGGATGATATGGCTACAAGCTTATATAACTCAAAAATCTCCCAACTTAACTCAAGCCGGCCTAGCCTATATGCTTCAAGGGGGCAGCGACGCCAGCAACACCGATCCGTTTGCCGCCAAACCCACCGAAGGAGCCGACTGGATTACTGCTCCCCCTCATACTATGATCTTCCCGGTTGGCAAACTTGACAAAGCGGTTTATTCTACAGATCCTAAAAATGGCGGCCCCTGGATCATGTGGGCCAGTACTCTCTACGAGCATCTTATGGTGCCAGTAAAATAGTTCCGAATTCTTTCAATCAAAAAGTAAGCCTCTTTTTAACCTGATATAATCCTCGCGGTAACATGTCTACACTCTTTCGCCACCTCTCTACCTACAAACTGCTCTATCTTTTTGTCACCGCCTCATTATTTATACGGCTTTCATTACTTTGTCCTTACCTGGAGGATTGGGATTCAGTTCAGTTTGCCCTCGGCATCCACCACTTTTCCATCATCGACAATCAACCCCAACCGCCCGGTTACATCCTTTACATTTTTATGGCCTGGTGTCTTTATCAACTTACCCACAACGATGTCACCTCGCTCACGCTGATTAGCGCTGTCTTCGGGTCGCTCTCTGCAGTTCCGTTTTTCATGCTGGCTAAACGATTTTCCTCCCGGAGCTCTGCTGCCATTGCCACACTCATCTTTCTGACCGTCCCGCTCCAATTTACCCTTTCCTTGGTCGGTTTAACCAATATTGTTGGAATGTTTTTTACAATTTTAACAGCCCTTATCTTGTATAAGGCC